>CAYZAF010000025.1:0-3374 GCA_964476435.1 uncultured Syntrophaceae bacterium | reverse complement strand
TTGGCTGTTCCGTAAGTGGAGAAGAAAACATTGGCGAGGAAAATGTCGCTATTCTCCCTTTTCCCGCGGCACTGCATCTCGGTTCGAAAAACCCGTCGCGTATCTTCCGAGGTCAGCACGCGCTGAAGGGCCGGGATATATCGAGAGATATTCTTCCCCAGCAGCTCCCCTTCTCTTACGCCAAAGAGGCGATCAGCCGCTGAATTCCCAATGAGGATTTCCCCTCCTGCCTTCATCACGAGGATAGCGATCGGGCTCGTCTGAATGAGAAACTCGAGCTGCTCTTCCGCCTCCCGACGGGCTATGACCTCCTTTTCGACGGTCTCGTGCCTGACCTTTACCTCGTGGGAAAACAAGCCCACTGCGGCCAGGGCGATGAAAAGAAGGGCGTCCTGGGGGAAAGATGTGGCTGGATCGAACGCGAACGGGCCGAAGAGCTCGGAAAGGGCCGTGCAAAAGAGCGCAGTCAAGGCGATCTGCCATGGCTGGAAGATGGTGCCGACCATGAGCACGGAGAACAGGTAGAGAAAGCCGAAGTACACGTTGCCCTTGACGATCCAGTCGACGACGGCGACAACCGCAATGAGAAAGGCAGCGCGGGCAAGGACCGCCCGGGGACTCCCCTGCAGAGTGAGAAGGCGTGAAAACATTTCATCCCTCCGGGAGAAAGATGGAGCCCTTTCTCTTAACAATTATACTGACGTCAGCCCGAAGGCACAATGAGGCTAGCCCCTGCCTCTGAGGGAGAAACTCTTTCATTCTCAATAGATTACCATAGGCTTTTAGGCGAACGAACCCGAAAGTGGACTCGCAAGAGATACCCGAAAGAGGGGCTTCCGCACCTGAAAGCGAGTTTACTGGGCCCGTTGCCGCGACTACTATTCTTATGAGGCGTGGGAGTTCTTAAGGAAGCGAAGGGACAGGCAATTTCGATAGGGAGGTAGACATGCGGATAAAAAGGAAGCCCGCCCTGATCGCCGCAGCCGTAGCCTTTGCCGTACTGGTCTTTTCATTAGACATGTACCTCACGAAGGATTCGCACGGGTCGCCTAAGCCCGGAATAGACTCAACGGGGACCGGCGGGGGAGACAATCGGGCAACGGACGCGCAAAGCGTGACGTTGGGAGATAGGCAGCTTGCATCGATCAAGGTCGAGTCCGCGGGTCAGCACCTTTTCACGATCGAGCGAGAGGCAATCGGGAATATCGCCTTCAACGATGACAAATCGGTCCAGGTCTACCCGCCGAATCCGGGGAAGATCATCGAGCTCTTCCACGACCTCGGCGATGATGTCGACAAAGGAGAAAAGCTCTACACCATCAGGAGCCCGGACCTGATAGCCGCGGAATCGACGCTGATCGCCGCGGCAGGAGTCCTCGACCTGGATAACCAGGTGCTGGAGCGGGCAAGAAAGCTCTATGAGACGCAGGGCGTTGCCCAGAAGGAGCTGCAGCAGGCGATCTCCGACCAGCAGAGCGCTGAAGGCTCGCTGAAAGCGACCCGCCACGCGGTGAGCATCTTCGGCAAGGGCGACGCTGAGATCGACCGAATGGTGGTCGAGCGCCGGATCGACCCCGTGATGGTCGTGGCTAGCCCCATAACAGGTCGGGTAACGGCCCGCAACGCTGCTCCCGGACTCCTCGCGCAGCCTGGCAACCCACCCGCCCCCTACACGGTTGCCGACATCTCCACCATGTGGATGGTGGCGAATGTCATCGAGACGGACAGTCCATTTTTCAGGGTCGGACAGGAAGTCAAAGTCAAGCTCGAGGCCTTCCCTGGCCGGCTCTTTGAGGGGAAGATCTCGACCGTGGGAGCCAATCTGGACCCAAATACGCACCGGCTCATGGTCCGCTCAGATGTCCGCGATCCGAGGCATCAGTTGCGCCCTGGAATGCTCGCAACCTTTGCCATCACAACTGCTGCCCCGGCGCAGGCAGTTGCGCTCCCGGAAAGCGCCGTGGTTCGGGAGGGAGACGGCACGATGACCGCGTGGGTGAGAAGCGACCGCAATCGTTTCACGCAAAGGACCCTCAAGCTTGGCCTACAGAAGGATGGCTGGTATCAGGTTCTCGAAGGGCTGCAGACCGGGGAAATGGTTGTGACTGAAGGAGGGGTCTTCCTGAGCAATATGCTCAATGCCCCGGCGGCGGACTAGCCATGTTCAGGTCCCTCATCGCATTCTGTCTGACCCGCCGCGCCCTCGTCGTGCTCGGCCTGCTTCTCTTTCTCGGCGCCGCCTTTTTCGCTTTTCAGAGGCTCAACATCGAAGCGTACCCGAACCCCACGCCCGTCATCCTGGAGATCACCGCGCAGGCCCCCGGCCTCTCAGCCGAGGAGATGGAGCGTTACTATACCCTCCCCATGGAGATCGGGCTATACACGACGCCCGGGATCGACGTCATCCGTTCCACGTCTTTTTACGGGTTGTCCTTCGTCCGCGTCGTCTTCAAATACGGCATCGACTATCACTTCGCCTACGCTCAGGCTGCCATCGCCCTCCAACAGAATGTCAACCTTCCCAATGGTGTGACTCCGACGGTCCAGCAGAACAGCTCGACCGGGGAGATCTACCGTTATCAGGTAGTGGGACCGAAACATTTCGGCATAACCAATCTCCGGACGGTCCAGGATTGGGTCGTCGCGCGCCGGCTTTTGACTATCCCCGGTATTGCTGCGGTGAACAGTTGGGGAGGCCCGACGAAGCAGTTCGGGGTCGAGGCCGATCCCCGCAAACTGGAGGCGTACGGCATAACGATTCCGCAGGTGCTCACTGCTTTGGGCAGTGCCAATATCAACGTGGGCGGCCGGGAAATCCGTTTCGGTCAGCAATCGATCAATATCCGCGGCGTGGGCCTGATCGACGACGGCGGCCAAGATGACCTGACGAAGGGTTACAAGGTCGACGACATCGAAAATGTTGTCCTCACACAGAACAATGGCGTCCCCGTGCTCGTGAAGGACATCGCCAAGGTGTACGTGGGCTACCGGCCGAGACTCGGCATATGGGGCCACGATGCTGAAGACGACGCAGTGGCGGCGATCGTGGTGATGAGCCGCACCGAGCGGGCCCATGACATGCTGCCGAAGGTCAGGGCCGAAGTCGACAGGATGAACCACGACGGAAGCCTGCCGCCGGGGATCAGGCTCGTTCCCTTTTATGACCGCGGGTCCCTGATCTCGGTCACCACCAATACCGTTCTGCACAATCTCATTTTCGGATGCCTCCTCGTCTTCCTCATTCAATGGCTTTTCCTTGGCAATCTTCGCAGCGCGATCACCGTGGGGGTGAACATCCCCTTTGCCCTCTTCTTCGCCATCATCCTCCTCGTGATTCAAGGCGAGAGCGCCAACCTTCTCTCTCTCGGCGCCGT
>CAYZAF010000024.1:0-5500 GCA_964476435.1 uncultured Syntrophaceae bacterium | reverse complement strand
CCCCGGCTTGTAAGGCCGATGCTCTCCCGCTGAGCTACCCGCCCGGCTTTTCCTCTTTTTATAGCAGCCTCAAGGCAAGAAGTCAAAGGCTCACGCGATTTCGGCTTCTTCCTCGTAGATTAAAATGGGCTTTTCGTGATTGACGATGACCTCTTCGCTGACGACGCATTCCTTCACGTTCGCGATGGACGGAAGCTCATACATGACATCGAGCATGACCTTTTCCATGATCGACCGCAGGCCCCTGGCCCCGGTCTTCTTCTTCATCGCCTCTCGGGCAATGCCCCTCACCGCCCCTTCCGTGAAGGTGAGCTTCACGTTCTCCAGCTCGAAGAGCTTCTTGTACTGCTTCACAATGGCATTTCGAGGCTTCTTCAGGATCTCGACCATCACGTCTTCGGCCAGCTCTTCGAGGGTGGCCGTGATGGGCAGCCTCCCGATGAATTCGGGGATCAGCCCATACTTGAGCAGGTCCTCCGGCTGCACTTCCTTGATGAGCTCGCCGTACATCTTATCCCTGCCGCCTTCCACGTCCACGCCGAAGCCTATGCCTTTCCTGCCGATCCGGTTGGCGATGATCGATTCCAGCCCGTGGAAAGCCCCGCCGCAGATAAAGAGTATATTGGTCGTGTCCACTTTGATGTAATCCTGCTGCGGATGCTTCCTCCCCCCCTTGGGCGGCACGTTCGCCACGGTCCCTTCAATGATCTTGAGGAGGGCCTGTTGAACCCCTTCGCCCGAAACGTCGCGGGTGATGGATGGACTGTCCGTCTTCTTCGAAATTTTGTCGATCTCATCGATATAGACGATGCCCTTTTCTGCCCGCTCGATATTGTAGTCTGCAGACTGGAGCAGGTTGAGGATGATGTTCTCCACGTCCTCACCCACGTAGCCCGCCTCGGTCAGAGTCGTGGCATCGGCAATGGTAAAGGGCACATGGAGTATCCTCGCGAGGGTTTGGGCCAGGAGGGTCTTTCCTGAACCGGTCGGCCCCACGAGGAGGATGTTACTCTTCTGGATCTCCACGTCGTCGAAAGTCGTCTTCGACTCTATCCTTTTGTAGTGGTTGTAAACGGCAACGGAGAGGACCTTTTTTGCAAAATCCTGACCGATCACGTACTCGTCGAGGATCCTTCTGATCTCGTGCGGCTTCGGTATGGAGGTCTTAATGTACTCGAACCTCTCCCGCTTCGCCTCCTCCTGGATGATCTCATTGCACAGCTCGATACACTCGTCGCAAATATAGACCATCGGGCCCGCGATGAGCTTCTTCACCTCATCCTGGCTCTTCCCGCAGAAAGAACAATGGAGCTTCATCGTTCTTCCGTTGTTCTTCTTCATGACTGTCATACTCTTTTCTCCACTATTTGATCTATGATGCCGTATTTTAGTGCCTGCTCCGCCGTCATGAAGAAGTCCCTCTCCGTATCCTGCCTGATCCTCTCCATGTCCTGTCCGGTGTGCCTCATAAATATCGTGTTGATCTCCTCTCTTATCCTCAAGATCTCCCGAGCCTGGATATCTATGTCCGTAGCCTGCCCCTGGGCGCCTCCGAGGGGCTGGTGGATGAGCACCCGGGCGTGGGGCAGGGCGTACCGTTTGCCTTTCGCGCCCCCCGCGAGGAGTACCGCGGCCATGCTTGCCGCCTGTCCGATGCAGATGGTAGCTATCGGCGGCTTCACATACTGCATTGTATCATAGATCGCAAGGCCGCTGGTAATGAGCCCGCCGGGCGAGTTCACATAAAGGTAGATGTCCTTTGTTGGGTCTTCGGATTCAAGGAAGAGCAGCTGGGCGATGATGAGGTTGGCCATGATGTCGTCGACCGGCGACCCGAGGAAAACGATCCGCTCCTTCAGAAGCCTCGAGTATATGTCGTAAGCCCGCTCTCCCCGTCCATCCTTCTCTATCACCATGGGAACGAGGTTCATGCTTTCTCCTTCACCGCCGCCTTCTCCACGAGAAAACCGACTGTTTTTTCTTCCAGCAGGGCTTGCTTCAAGTTCTCCCTGAGGTGATACTTTTCATAGAAATCCCTCAAATAATCATAACTCCTCTTGGTTTCTTCCGCAATTCTTTTCAGCCTCTCGTCTACCTCGCTCTCCTCTGTGCGGATCCCTTCCTTCTCGGCGATGCGCCCGAGAATCATCCCCATCTTGAGCCTCTTTTCCGCCTCCGGCTCGTATTCCTTATGGAGAGCTGCGCTGAAGCCCCTGTCTTCCTCGCCGGTCATGGCGCCGGTCTTCATCCGAGCCCGCGCATCCTCCACGAGGGCCTCCACCCTCTTTTGAAGGAGCCTCGCGGGCACGGGGACATCCGTTTCTTTCAGCAGGAACGCTGCTATCTGCTCCGTGATGGCGCCCTTCCTCTTCGACTCCCGCTCCTTCTCTAACGTCTTCCTTACTTCCTCTCTGAGCACGTCCGTGTTCTCGAAGCCCAGGTCTTTTGCGAAATCTTCATTGATTTCAGGCAGCTTCTTCTCCTTGATCTCCTTGACTTCCACTTTCATGAGTATAGGCTTCCCTGCTATACTTTTATCGGGATAATCGTCCCCAAATTTAAGCTCGATATCCTTTACCTCCCCTATGCGCGCTCCCACGAGGCCGGAAGCGAACTCGGGCATGATATTGGGGTCCCCGAGGTCAATGGGATAGGAATCCGACTTAACTTCCTTCACGGGCTTCCCGTTGTGGAAGCCTTCGTATTTTACGATCACGAAATCCCCGGCCTGCACAACCTCTTGTCCCTCCTTGGCCACGAGCTGCGTGTGCATCCCCTTCATGGCCTCGAGGCGTTTCGATACATCCTCGTCGGTCACGGGGGTCTTTTCGACCTCAGCCTCGATGCCGACGTAATCCGGCAGATCGAATTCCGGCTCGACCTCACACTCCATCTTGTAGCCCTTGTTCTCCTCCAGGAACTCGATGCGGGGCTCGCTTACGGGTTCGACGTGGGTCTCTGAGAGGGCTTCCCCCATCGTCTCTTCCACCATCTTCCTTTTCAGCTCATCGTCCACGTAATCCTTGTAGAAGGACTGAAGGATCGATCTCGGCACTTTCCCCGGCCGGAACCCCTTGATCTTTGCCCGCTTCTTAAGCTCGTTGTAGATCCCTTCGCGGATCTCGCCGATCTTCTCATCGTCGACGATCACTTCGACATTCTTCCTGACCCTGTCCAGGCTTTCCACCGCTACCTTCATGTAACCTCCGAGATCGAGAAAAAGGGAGAATGATATTTTTCCGGTGAAGCCTCTATTATATACGGAAATCGGGAGACTATCAAGTGCTCCAAAGCGGCCGAAATCGATCCTAGAGCGGAAGCGGGGGGACGCTTCTCTTTTTGTATCCAAACAAGATCGTCCTACCTGTGGTCCGCTGATCGGGGAAAGGGTATGGCGATTGCTTTCACCGTGCACTCGGCAGCGCAGAAGCCGCACTCTTCGCAGAACTCCTCTTCGATGCGTGCCTCTGCTTCTTCTATGACGATAGCCCTGGGCGGGCACACCTCCGCGCACTTGCCGCAGCCCGTGCACGCATGGCCGTCGATTGTGGGTATCATATCCCCATCCCCAGCCGATAGGCTTCGTGGATGGCATTGTGGAGACGCCTCGGTCTCTTGGCATCTCCGATGAGGTATACGTCTTGAGCCGCTGCCCGGAAGGCGTCTGCCATGTCAGGACGGGCTTCCCTCGACGCGACGATGACATCATCGACTTCGACGACCTTTTCCCCTTTTGCCGATTTCAGGCAGGCCAGGCCGTGCTCCCACGACAGAAGCGCGGTCCGCAAGAGCACCTGGACCCCCTTTCGCTTGAGCAATTGCAGGTAGCGCCAGAGGTAGAAAGGGCTCACGTCGCGGCCAAGTCGCCCTGATTCCTCGACAATGAAAAGCTCGTGCCCTCCGGTCCGCAGCAGGTACATGGCGAGGGCGAGTCCCACGCCGTCTCCCCCTGCGATCAGGACCCTCTTGCCGGGCTGCTTGATCCCGTTGATGATCTCGTCGGGCCGCGGGGACCCTCCCCCAAGGGACCCGAAGAGAGACCCTGCTGCGACAACGAGCACATTGAGGCCCCATCCTCGGAGCATCTCCGGCGTGCACGTCGTTCCCCTCTCCATTTTCACGCCCGCGTCCCGGCATTTCCCTTCCAGATATTGGATGGGGCGGAGCAGCTCGTCCCCTCCGTCATCGACCTTCGAGGCGAGGATCACGGACCCGCCGAACATCTCCCGACCCTCCCACAGGAAAACGTCGTGTCCCCTTTCCGCAGCCACTGCCGCGAATTGGAGGCCAGCAGGGCCTCCTCCCACGACGCCGACCCTCCTTGGCGCGCTGGTACGGGCAAAGCCGTAGTAGCCCCATTCCTCTTCCCCCTCATGGCCGAGGGACGGCCGCACCGTGCACATGATGGGCTGGTGGTAGTAGAGCCGGGAAAAGCAGACGTTGCAGGCGATGCAGGGCACGATTGCGGTCGTTTTCGCCTCTGCTGCCTTTCTAGGCAGGTCGGGATCAGCTATCATGGGTCTGCAGGCTTCCCAGAAGTCAATCATATTGTCGGCAATCGCCTTTTCCGGTATGTCAGGCAGGAAGAGGCGAAACGCCATCATGACGGGCACGGTGACCACGGATTTGACCCGGTCCGCTACCCACAGCCAATGGCCCATGGGCACGTCCCTTGTGATGACGGACATGGACGACTCGTGCCAGCCCACGGTAACGCTCACGTAGTCCGCGCCGGCTTCTTCCGCGAGGTGAAAGCTCTCGATGCTCTCATCGAGGGTGTTGCCGCCCCGGTCATCGAGGAGCTCCGCCCCGCAGAGCCTGATGCCCACGGGCACCTTATCGCCGACTTGGGCCTTTGTCGCCCCGAGGATCTCGACCATGAGGCGGCACCTTTCCTTGATCGTCTCCCCTCCGTACTCATCCTGCCTCTTGTTCGTGTATCGGGAGATGAAGGTGGAGATGAGGTAGCCCACGATGCCGGAAAGCTCGATCATGTCATAGCCTGCCTCTTTCGCCCGCCTCGCGGCAGCCGCGTGGTCTTTCACCGCTTGCTTTATCTCCCGAGGGGTGATCTCCCTGGGGGGTTTGAAATAGGAGAGCCTCTGGGGCACGATGGTGGGCATGAGGCAATAGTCGAGGTCCACGCCGCCCTCCCGGCCGCAGTGAAGGATCTGCAGGGCTGCCAGGGCGCCGTTGCCCTTTATGGCCCCGGCCAATCTCGCAAGTCCCGGAATGAAGCGGTCATGGGCAATGGACATGGTGCCGCGGAAGCCCTTTCCCTCTCCCCTCGCGTCGGGATAGGCCCCCTGGGTGGTTACGATCGCTGCCCCTCCCCGGGCCTGGGCTTCGAGAAAGGCAATCTCCCTGTCCGTGACAAAGCCGTCTTGGGTATTGAAGTTCGTTTCGGTGGCTGCGTACTTAATGCGGTTCTTTGTGGTGAGCGGCCCGATGCGTCCGGGCGAGAAAATGTGGGGATATCTCATAGGGTTCTCAAAGGCTA
>CAYZAF010000023.1:0-7691 GCA_964476435.1 uncultured Syntrophaceae bacterium | reverse complement strand
TCGCCGTACCTTACATAGATCGTCTGTCCGTCTCTCAAGGAGAAAGACCCGTTCAGAACGCGCTCTTCGAATAAGCCTGTTTTCGCGACGGTCCTTCCGCGGGGATCGATGATGGCGCTGATGCCCGTGTTTGCAGCCCTCAGGACATACCGGTCCGTCTCCACGGCCCTGAAGATGTAGAACGCAAAGTGCTGATAGGGGGCCGAAGTGCGGTTGTACCAGGCATCATTGGTGATATTGACGAGCACCTGGGCCCCGTTCCTCACCGTTTCGGAAGCGATATCGGGGAAGATGCCCTCGAAGCAGATAAGCACCCCGATCCTGCCCAGTCGTGCGGCAATGGGCTCATGGTCCGGCCCGGGCGAAAAATCACCGGCAGCCACGCTCAGGTCTTTCAGGAAAGGAAAGTAGCCCGCCAGCGGCGTATACTCCCCGAAGGGGACGAGGTGTTCCTTGGCGTAGCCTCCCTCGATCTGACCATGCCTGTCGATCACATACGCAGCATTGTAGTACTTTCCGGACGAGTCCCTCGCTATGGTGCCGAAAAGCAGGGGGCTTGAAATGGCTGCGGGAAGGGCAAGGACCTCCTCTTTTGCCTGGTCCTGGAGAAAGACAAAGGGCATTGCAGTCTCGGGCCATACGACGAGGTCCGAGCCCGGCGAGCGGCTCGAGGTGAGGCCCACATACTTCTTCACCGTGGCTTCTCGGTAAGCCTCGTCGAACTTGACGTCCTGGCGAATGTTGCCCTGAACGATGCATGCGGTGAGGTCCCCTCTCATGGGCTCCTTCAGGCGAATCGCGCCGAAGACGAAGGAGGCGGCCAAAACCAGGATCACCGCCGTGCCGTAGGCGAGGGGGAAGCGCCTCTTGGAGAGGACATGGCCGATGAGGCAATTCACTGCCACAATGAGAGAGGAGAGGAAATAGGTGCCCGTGATCGACACGACCTGGACGATGGGCAGGACGTTGTACTGGGAATGGGCGAGCAAGGCCCACGGAAGGCCGGAGAGGAGATGTCCCCGCACGTATTCCAGTACGGCCCATGTGAGCGGGGCGGATATGAGAAAGGGCAGGCCGAATCGATCCTCCAAAAAGGGTGCCAGCCACGAGAAGCAGCCGATGTAGAGGGCTAGGTAGACGACGAGCAGACCCAGGGCGCACAGGCTGAAGGGGATGCCTATGCCCCCGTAGGTATTCATGGCAACGACTACCCAATAGACGAGCCCGGCATAGCAAACGATGCCGGTCAAGATGCCCATGAGGAAATTCCGGCGATGCTTTCCCTTTTCCAGGACAAAGAAGAGGGGAACGAGGGCCACGTAAGCGAGCCACGAGAGGGACACGGGCGCCTGGCAGAGGACAAGGAGCGCACCCGTCGCGACAGGAAGGCTATAAGCTGAGTTCCTTATACGCGCCAAGCTGGACAACATGGTCTATAAGCTTTCGCTCCCTGTATTTCATGCGCCGCGCCTCTTTGCCGCCTTTTTCGTGGTCGTAGCCGAGGATGTGGACGAGTCCGTGAACGACGAGAGAAAAAAGCACCCGGTAAAGGGAGATGGCAGCCCTATCCGCCTCTATCTTTGCCTGTTCGACCGAGATGATGATGTCGCCGAGCAGCTCGTTGGGAAAGCCGTCGAGGTAGGAGAAGGAGATGACATTGGTCGCCCTGTCCCTGCCGAAACATTTCTTGTTGAGTCGCGCAATGCCTTTATTGTCGGTGAGAAGGATGCTGAGATCTCTATCCTGCAGCCCTAAATAGACCAGCAAGTCTTCTGTGATGCTTCTTAGGCGTCTTCGGTCCAGCTTCAACGAGCCTCGGGTATTCTTTATGAGCACCGTCATCCTCAGTCCTCTCGGGATACTCTATCCGCTGATGAAAAATGCCGATAAGGATGGAAATGAAACTCTTCTGTATTGCATGGAGGTCCTTCAACGTCAACTCGCACTCGTCGAGCTGACCGTCGACGAATATCTGCTCCACTATGTTCTGCACATGGGTCTCTATGCGCTTCGGCGTAGGGTCATCCAAGGTCCTCGAGGCCGCCTCCACCGCATCGGCCAGCATGACGATCCCCGCCTCCTTTGTCTGCGGCTTCGGCCCGGCGTACCTGAAGTCCTTTTCCTGGGCGAGGGCGAGGTCGGGATCCTCCATGTCCTTGGCCCTCCTGTAGAAGTAGCTCACGAGGGTTGTCCCGTGGTGCTGTCGGATGATTTCGTATATCTTCCTCCCGAGGCGGTACTTCTCGGCCAGTTCTACACCCTCTTTTACGTGGGAGAGGATGATCAGGCTGCTCATGCTGGGGGTCAGGTTCTTATGGGCATCCTCAAATCCCTTTCTGTTCTCTATGAAATAGTGGGGCATCTTCAGCTTTCCCACGTCATGGTAATACGCGGCTACCCTGGTGAGGATGGGATGGGCGCCTATGCTTTCGGCAGCGGCCCTGCAAAGGTTCCCCACCACGATGCTGTGGTGGTAGGTACCGGGGGCCTGGACCATCAGTTGCTCGAGCAGGGGGTGCTCCAAGTTCGCCAGTTCGAGGAGCTTGAAGTTCGTCGTGTAGTCGAAGACGTGCTCGATCACTGGGAGCACGCCCGCGGTCAGAAGGCTGCTCCCTACGCCGCCTAAGAGAATCAGGGCGCTCTGGAGGGGCACATCGCTCAAGGGGTGACCGAGAAGTACGTGAAAAAGGAACATGACGAACGCCATGACGAGGCCGGATTTGAAGCCGGCCCCGAGCATGGTCAGCCGCCTCTCCACCCGTCCCGAGAAATAGGACGCCAGGAGGTTGCCGAGGAAGGCATAGACGAAGATGGGAAAGCTGTTTTCCACCGTGAATGCCACCGCGACGGCGAGGATCGTTGAAAAGACGAAAACAACCTCGGAAAAGAGCACCATGCGCACGGCGATGCCGAAGAGAAACAGCGGGAGCACGTAGAAGAGCGTTGACGCGTAATCCGGAGCAAACCGGTTGAAGACCGTGAGGGCAAGCTGAATGAGAAAGACCGTGAACACGGTCAGGGCAGCGGAGAATACGAGGTCCTTCTCCGACAGGCTGAACTTCTTGATATTTTTGTCTGCAAATTCAAAGACGACGGTAATGAAGGCGAAGAATATGAGAAAAAGGAGGGGCATCTGGCCGGTGATCGGTCTTTGCCCCTTGCCCATCTGCTGCACGACGGCAAGTTTCTGCAAGTCTTCGCGGCTTATCTTCTGCCCTTCCCTGACGATCACTTCCCCCCTCTTCAGGGTGATATCCGAGCCGGGCTCGGAGTAGCCGGAGGGTGCACGGACGGTCTCGGATGCGATGTCTCCCACCTGATACTGGTTGATCCTCTGCGGGAGCTTCACATTGACGAGACCGGCGAGGATAAGGGAGAAAAGGACGATGATGAGGTACTTTCTCAGGGCGAGGCGCAAGGGGGGCTTATCCTTTTCGTTCTTCATTGTTTGTACTCTCGGGGACCGCCCTCCTTTCGTAAGCCTTGATGATCTTCTGCACGAGGGGGTGCCTCACGACGTCCTTCTCGCTGAAATAGACGAACCTTATTCCTTTGATGCCCTTCAGGATAGTCTGTACCTCAACGAGGCCCGACGACCGCTTCTCGGGCAGGTCGATCTGGGTCACATCGCCGGTGACGACCGTCTTCGAGGAAAAACCGAGGCGGGTCAGGAACATCTTCATTTGTTCGGAGGCCGTATTCTGCGCCTCGTCGAGGATCACGAAGGCATCGTTGAGGGTCCTGCCGCGCATGAAGGCGAGGGGGGCGATCTCGAGCACACCCTTTTCCATGAGCCTCGCTGCCCTGTCCATGTCCACCATGTCGTAAAGGGCGTCGTAGAGCGGCCTCAAATAAGGGTTCACCTTGTCGTACATGGTGCCCGGCAGAAAGCCCAGCTTCTCCCCGGCTTCTATGGCCGGTCGCGTGAGGATGATTCTTGACACTTCCTTGTTGAAATAGGCCGAGAGGGCCATTGCCATGGCGAGATACGTCTTTCCCGTGCCGGCAGGGCCTATGCCTATCACGATATCGTGCTTTCGTATGGCTTCGACGTATGCTTTCTGGTTCGCTGTCTTGGGGGTAATGACCTTTCGGCTCGGCGGGATGTAGACCTGGTCTTTGTACAGCTCATCCATGCCCTTGTTCGTGTGCACGATGTAGCGGATAGCGTGATCGATATCGGACGGGTTTATAGCGAATCCCTTCTTCACGATCCCCGCAAGCTCACTGATCACCTTGCTCGTGTTCTCGACCTCTTTCCTCGCGCCGATCAACGTGAGATGGTTCCCCCGTATGCTTGCCCTGACGCCAAAGTATTTCCTTAGGTATTTTATGTTTTCTTCTCTGGGGCCAAACAGGTTGCGAGCCAGGTGGGTGTCGTCAAAGGAGAGTCTCACTACCTCTTCTTCTGTTTTGTCTTCCAAATACGCTTTCGATAACCTCCCGAATCTTTTTTGCCCGGAAGGAGTATAGCACAAAAGCGCCGTGGGTTAAAGGCGCACCGGGAAGGAGAGAAAAAGCGCACCCAGGAGGGCGGCCTTCCGGCTCCTCTTCGCCGAATTCGGCCTCAAGATGGAGCGATTCGAGGGATCACTTGGTTCCCAGAAAGGCTTCTTCCACCTCTCTAGCGTTCTTTACCTGTTCCAGACCCCGGTGAATCATGGTACGTTCCTGCAGCGCGAAGGGCTGATGCAGGTCCTCCGGCTCCGCATCGTCGGGCAGGAAGCTCTCGATGCCGCCCTTCGAAGGGGATGCCGGGGCGATGAAGCTGAATACCCCGGACAGGATGAGGGGATCGCTCTCGTTCTGCAGATCATTCCTGGACGTGATGGCAATCTGGTACGCTCCCGGCCTTGCAGGGAACTCCGGCCACTCATCCGGGATGATCAACTCGGTCTTCCCGTGGACCGGCCTGGAAATCACACCGGGCGTATTTCCCCACGAGAATGCGGCGCGATCAGCGCTCCTGCCGGCGGGGCTGACGTACACCACATAGTCTGCGGCACCGGCCACAGGCTCCCACCAAATGCGTCTCTTGTGGATCAACGGCATGGCTCACCCCTTCCCCATTTCCTAAAAGCCCCGTCTTTCGCACGCCTCTCCAATCAGATCCTGATTACGGAGTCGAAGGTTCCGAACGGATTCCTCTCCCGTTCCCCATTCTTCGAGTCGGGCGTCCACTCCCCGTCGACGACAAACTGGTATCGATATATGCCGCGCGCCAGTTTCACCCGCTTCTCCCAGCAACCGTTTTCGCGGCTCGTGAGCTTGCTCTCGTCACTCATGTTCCAGTCGTTGAAGTCCCCCACGAGATAGATATCCTTCGCAGTAGGCGCATCGATGGTGAAGGCCATTTCCCTTATGTCCGCCTCGATCGAGCTTTGTCCCTGATCCTCGCTGGGCAAGCCGGTTTTCCTTCTCACGAGGGTCTGGGCCGCCTTTTGCGCGAACGTCGCCGCTGTCCTCTCCTTTGCTCCGTCGAGCCTGAGAATCTCCTCGCAAAGGGCGAGGTAGTCCCTGGCGCCGGTCGATGCTCCGTCGAAATCCATGATCGAGATGCCTTCGGAGACAGCCCGCTTGAGAGCGACATTGTGGCGAATGACGCACCCGAGCATCCGGTCCCCAAAGAAGGTCCTGATTTCATCGAATATCCCCTGCGAATACGTGGTGCGCCTGTCGAAAAGGGTGGCAAGGGCGCTCACCCGCGGGACGTGTCCGATCTTCACCTGGACCAGCTCTATCATTCCCAGGAGCTTGCCGACACCCACAAGGGTAAAGGGGCTCATGTCGATGGGGATGATGACCCAGTCTGCTGCCCTCAGGGCGTTGAAGGTGAGGAAACCGAGGCTCGGCGGGCAGTCGATGAGGATGTATTCGTACGTCAACTGGCTCGCGGACAATACTTTATAGAGCTGGGAGGCTGCGCCTTCCTTGTCTTTGAGTTCCTGCTCTAGGGTGCTCAGCTGGATGTTGGAAGGCACGATATCAAAATTGGGCGAGACAGTTGCCGTGCAGCTTTCTAGGGACTGTCTCTTCTGAGGATCGTCAGTCAGGACGTTGTAGACGAACTTTTCCGATGGCTGGTTATCTGCCCGCAAGGCGAAAGAGGCATGAGCTTGAGGGTCCAGATCAATGAGAAGAACCCTTCTTCCGCTGGCGGCCAAGGCGGCGCTCACATTCACCGCGGTCGTCGTTTTACCGCATCCCCCCTTTTGATTCGCTATGGCAATCGTCTTCATACATCGCCCCTCCCCCATTCGGAAGTCGCGCAACGCCCAGGATCACCATTCGCTGCCCAGACAATAGCCCGTCGCGCTCTCCAAAACAACCGTTGTCACCATCTTTAAGCCGATGGCCCCGTTGGAAGCCGAGCAATTCACACCTTTCACATATCAGGAAGCGTTCTTTTTGTCAAGCGAAAAGGCTCGTGTGCGATAGCTTCAGCCGCCGAACCTCACAGGGCATAATACTCTGGCGCATCCATCCTATCTCTGTTATAATAAGCAATCATCTGCTGCCAGCTTGAGCTTCCGCCGGTATCTTTCGATACCCGCACTAAGCACAAAGAAGGAGCCCGCTATGCCGAAGACAGATCGGTTTAGCCTTTCAGCCTGGGTGGAAGAATCCATAAAAGGCTTCGTGAAGTCTCCGCAGAACAGCCTTCACGGCAAGGACGGCGAACCGGCGTTTGAAAACCCTCTTGTCGGATTTTCCCGTGGCGACGACCCTCTGTGGGGCCAGATCAAGGCATCAGTAGGGCCCTTCTATTGGACACCCCTCGACATCTTCCTTCAGACCTTTCCAGACCTTCGAATTGCGGCTGACCAGCTCACAGTTGTGGCCTGGGTGCTGCCGCAGACGAAAGCGACCAAGGCCGATAACCGGAAAGAGAACCGGTACGGCTCGGAGCGGTGGGTAAGGTCGAGGAAGTTCGGCGAAGACTTCAACGTGAAGCTCCGCAGCCACGTGACAGGCGTGCTGACCGAGGCTGGGTACGAGGCAATCGCACCCCAAAGCTCGCCCCTCTGGGGGATGAGGATGTCTGAGAGCTTCGGCATCTCCTCCACCTGGTCTGAGCGCCATGCGGCCTATGTGTCTGGGCTCGGCACGTTCGGGCTCTGTGACGGCCTGATCACCCCCGTGGGCAAGGCAATGCGATGCGGCTCCGTAGTAGCCCGCTTCTCCACTGTTCCGACCCCTCGCCCGTATACGGACCACCGGGAGTACTGCCTCTTCTTTGGGGAGGGCGCCTGCGCCAAGTGCGTGGGCCGCTGTCCTGCGGGGGCCATCTCCACGAACGGCCACGACAAGCTCAAATGCAGGAGCTACCTGGAAAGCGCGATAGTAAAGCACTCAAAGGAGGCATACGGCATCGAATCCTTAGGGTGCGGGCTTTGCCAGACAAAAGTTCCGTGCGAGTCGCGCATCCCTTCGGCCAAGAGGAAAGGCAAGACCGCTGCGAGATGAGGGTTTTCAAAGTCCTTCCGGACAACTAAAAGGTGCCCACGGTCTCTCATTACTTGAATAGCCCCATCTGCCTACCCCCTTTGTTCCGGCCTTTGTCCGGGACAGATTCCCTTCGGACGAGGGCCTCGGGGATCTCAGAAAGGAAAGGGGAAGGCGATCCGCTCAAGGCATGACCATACAGGAGGCGCCTTCTGGCGTGGACGATAAGAAGCTCCTCTTTTGCC
>CAYZAF010000022.1:0-3415 GCA_964476435.1 uncultured Syntrophaceae bacterium | reverse complement strand
CCACGTCTATGAAAACAATCTGCGGCCTTCTTCACCCTCGTAACGGAAAGATCCTCCTCCATGATTCCCCCATACAGCGGCTGAGTGCAGACCAGATCGTAAGGCGAGGCGTTGGATATGTTCCCGAGGGAAGGCGTGTTTTTCCTGTATTAACTGTGGATGAAAATCTGGACATAGGCGCCTATCACCGCTCGGATGTTGCAGAAATCTCCAGGGACAAGGAACGGATGTACGAGACTTTTCCAAAGCTCAAAGACCGGAAAAAACAGCTCGCGGGATCACTAAGCGGCGGTGAGCAGCAGATGCTTGTGATAGCCCGTGCACTGATGTCAAAGCCCCAGCTGCTTCTGATGGACGAGCCGTCCCTGGGGCTGGCCCCAAAGGTGGTCAACGAGCTTGTTCCCATAGTGCGCACCATCAACGAGAGGGGCATCACCGTCCTTCTGGTGGAGCAGAACGTTCCCCTGGCCCTGAAGGTGGGCACGAGCGGCTATGCCCTTCAGGTCGGCAAGGTCATCCTCGAGGGCACAATCGAGGGATTCAGGGGCAGTGACATCGTCAAAAAGGCATACATGGGCGGATAGGCATAACTTCCCCTCTTTCCCCATGCATTTCCTGAGCATTCGCCTCAGCTCCGTGTCATAATTTGCTTAATTTAAACCGTTTGCCATAATTAATTCCTGATACCCGTAGATAGTCCTAGACATTGTCCTCCGCCTGTGCCTATCATATCTCTCGTGCAGGCTGAAGTTGTTGCTTCGCAGCGTTCCTGATTTGTGCAATAATAAGATGGAAGTGAATTTAGGGCGTCGCAGTTGGAGCCTGCCGGGGGTGACGGAAGGCTCACCCATCGAGAAAAGGAGGGTAGATGTGGAGAAGGAGCCGCTGAAAAAAGCCATCGGCCTATACGATGAGTATTGTCACGGATTGGTGGACCGCCGCGAGTTTCTCAAAAGGTTGTCAGTAATAGCGGGAGGGACCGCAGCGGCGAGCGCCCTCCTCTTCTCGCTGGAAAGGAGGCACGCAATGGCAGACATCGTTCCGACGGACGACCCCCGCATTCGTGAGGAGGACGTCAAATTTCAGGGTGCCACTGGCGCGGTGAGGGCGAAGCTCGCAAGACCGAAGGGAGATTCGAAACTGCCGGGGGTCGTCGTTATCAGCGAGAATAGAGGCCTCAATGCCCACATAGCGGATGTGGCGAGGCGGCTGGCCGTGGAAGGCTTTCTGGCCCTCGCCCCCGACCCCCTGTCTCCCCTTGGGGGGACCCCTGTCGACGAAAGCAAGGCAATAGCCCTCATTGGGCAGCTGGACCAGCAATCAACGATAAAGAATTTCATCGCCGCCGTCCAGTACCTGAAAACCAATCCCGCATCGACAGGCAAGGTTGGCGTCGTCGGTTTCTGCTGGGGCGGAGGCATGGCCAACCAACTGGCGGTCAATTCACCCGACGTGATTACGGCAGTCGCGTACTACGGGAGGCAGCCCGCTCCCGAGGACGTCCCTAAGATCAAAGCATCCCTGCTTCTCCATTACGCCGGCCTCGATGATGCGATAGACAAAGGCATCCCCGAGTACGTCGAGGCGCTCAAGAAAGCTCACGTGGATTACCAGCTTTACATGTACGAAGGGGCTCAGCACGCGTTCAACAACGATACCAACCCTGACCGATACAACAAAGCGGCCGCCGACCTCGCCTGGACGCGCACGATTTCGTTTTTTAAGGAGAAGCTCAAGACGTAGGAAGCGCCGTCATTTGCCCATGCAGCACTTCTTATATTTCCGCCCGCTGCCGCAGGGGCACGGGTCGTTGCGGCCCGTCTTCGTAACGGGCCGGGCAGTCTGCCCCGCCGTTTCGGTTCCGGTGCGCTCCATTCTCGACAGAGCCTTAACCTGCGCGAAGAAGGGGCCGCAGTGCGCGAAGAAGCGCTTGTATCCGGCGCATAGATAGTTCTGGCCCCCCTCGCCATCTGGGGTGCGCAAGAAGCGGTGCTTCGGACACCCGCCGTTGCACATGGCCAATACTTCGCATCTCCTGCAATGACCGGGCAGCTGATCGAGCTTTGCTTGTCCGAATTCTCTCTGCCTGGAGCTATAGAGCAGCTCGGAAAGCGGGGTTTCCCGGATGTTCCCGAGGCAATGCTCCGCATCGACAAAGTGATCGCAGGAAAAGAAGTCGCCGTTGTGCTCCACGACAGGGATGTCGCCGCAGGTCTTGCGGAAGACGCAGAGGGCGTGCTCCCGGCCGAGGGCCGTCGCAGCAGCTTCCTCGAAGATCTGCACCTTGATGCGTCCTATGTCGTTGCCCAGCCACTCGTCAAAGATGGCGCAGAGAAAGTCGCCGAATGCTTCGGCAGGCGCCGTGAGGCCGCTTACGCCGCCCTCACCGTCGGGCACAACCAGAGGCAGAAACCCGAGGTACCGAGCGCCGATCTCCCGAAAGAACCGATAGACCTCCAAAGGACGATGGACATTTCCGGCGTGCACCACGCAAAGTATGTCGCACGGGATCTCGTATCGCTGCAGGAGCCCGTACCCGCGCATCGCCCGCTCATGGCTCGCCATTCCAGCTTTGGTTACCCGGCATTGGTCGTGAATTTCCGCCGGACCGTCCAGGCTGATGCCTACTGAAAAACGCTCCATTGCAAGAAAGCGGCACCACTCATCATCGAGGAGTGTGCCATTCGTTTGAATGCCGTTTGCGATGGTCCTGCCTGGGCGTCGGTATTTGCGCTCAAGGGCAGCGATCTTCCGGAAGTAGTCCAACCCTAAAACCGTCGGCTCTCCACCGTGCCAGGAAAAGCGGACTTCCGGCCCGGGGGAGGCATCGATGTGCTGCTTGATATACTCTTCCAGGACGTCGTCGCGCATCACGGACGACGCTTCTTTGTCGTGGGCGTCCTTGCCTCTATAGTAACAATAGCGGCACGCCAGGTTGCAGGCGGGGCCTGCGGGTTTGACGAAAACCTGAAATTGGGCGCTCTCCCCCTCACCCGGCAACCTGTCTTCCCCCCTTCCTCGCGACATACTTTCTTTTATTCTACACCTGTCAAGGGAAGGACAACAAGACCCGGTGAGTAGAAGGGTCGGCCCCACCTGTTGGCGCTGGTGCGCGTAGAATGGCAACGCGGCCTCCCTTGGAAAGCCGCGTTGCCATCAAGACCATGTTTCGAGAAGGCTGTTTCGCGGTTAACGCATTCTGTCTTCCTTCGCCCTGTATGCGAGAGCAGCCTTCAACTGTCTGATCGCCCTCTGGCATGATTCGATGGCCTGGGCTTTGTGTCCCCCAAAATCGTGGGGGGCTGCCTGCAGGTCGGCTATGGCATCCTGGAGCGCATCGATCGCCCTTTCGATCCTGGGGTGCTCCGCTGCCTCCCGTGCTACGGGACCCTGGGCAAAAGCTGTCCCCACCGCT
>CAYZAF010000021.1:0-8302 GCA_964476435.1 uncultured Syntrophaceae bacterium | reverse complement strand
ATGTCAGTTGTGTCCGCCGTCTGTGACTGCCTGTAATCGTAGACCGTGCCTGTCGTGACGCTCTGCTCGTTGGCCCCCGAGGTGCAGCCGGGATCGATATTGAGAACCGTCTTGCCGCTCTTGTTGGTGGTGGTGTAGTTGGCATTGTAATAGCACGTGCTCAGAGTATTGCCTTTGGCGTCTGCGGCCGTACCGTTCGTGATGATGACCGCGGCCTCGGAATACATCTGACCGGGCGATCCCCATTTAGGGGTGTTGAGAATGGACTCGGAGCCGGGATACTCGCCGCCCGACGAGGTCGGCAGGGGCAGGTTGAGGGCCGTAACACCCTCCTCCGATGCCCCCACGGTCCCGCCCCATTGCTGGACAGTGGTGGGCCACTGGTTGTTGTTCGAATAGACGCCGTTGCTCACGGTCTGGCTGCCGGTTGCCAAATTGTAATACTGACCGTTCGCCCCCTCGATCGACACGGCGCCCGTCCCCACGGCCTGGGGATCGCCCGGCTCGCGGCTGTGGATGATCTGTCCCGCCGAGGTGATGTTCGAGTTGATGGTCTCCGTGGCGGAGGTGCTCGTAAAGAGGGTGCTGTTCGTGTGTATCCATCCGTTGACGGGGATGGTGAGGTTCGCCCCCGGGTTCATCTCAAGGATGCCGTTATAAAAAACGCCGAATTGGAAGACGGGGATGAGCGTGTTCAGGACGTCGAGGCTCACCGTGTTCTGGGAAGTCGTGCTATTGTCTGTGGCGGTTGCCGTGATCGTGTACGTCGTCACCCAGGAGAAAAGCCCGTTGAACTTGGATAGGGGTAGGCTGGAGGCGTTTATCTTCCGTTGGACCGAAGGCGGGGGAGCCAAAACTTTAGCAGAATTCACGGAACAGCCGGTTTGATTGGGCACCGAAGCCGTGTAGGTGATCCCTCCCACCGGCACCGTGCCCGCTGCCTGGAGGGTCTGGTAGAACTGGTTGTAGCTGTACTGGATGGCGGCCTCGGCAGCGTAGAAAGCTTTCGTATTCTCCCCTTGGTTCCGCGCGATACCGATATCGGTGATGATATTCCTGTTCATGGCCAGACCGAGAAGGGCAAGGACCGCAATGAGGATCAAGACGATGATGACCACGAACCCCCCTTCATCGTTCGGCCGTCCCGGCCGTCTTGCCTGACCGGGCCTTCCAACCCGCGCTTTTTTTCCGGATTCTCTCATGGGTCGACCTCCTTCTATGGTCAGGGTCTTCTTACCCGGTTGGCCCTGTCATAGGTTTCTCAGGTGTATGGTGTTCGTCGCCGAGTAACTGACATTGGCGGCGTTGGGCCCTGCCCCCAAGCCGGTCAGGGTGATCTGGAGGGTCCCCCCGTCGGGAACGGGGCAACCGGGGAGGCTCACGCCCGCGCAGTAGGCCGTCTGAGCCTGGACGTTAAGGTTCTGGATGTTGTACGCCACGACTTGCGGCCCGTTTCCGTCGTGCTGGTCCCTCGTGAGCTGATTGGTTGCGGTATTGACGACGTACGTGATCCACTGGAGGGGACAGACGTTCGTCCCGGAGGCGTAGCTGCCCTGAAGCGCCTTGCCGGTATTGGGTTTCGTGTCAATGGTGAGCGTACTGCCCGCCACTCCCGTCACCTTCGCGCTTTCGTAGGCTCCCTCATCTCCGACGTCGATGTACGTGCCCACAGGGAAATAGGCACTCTGCGCCGCCGGGGCAACGGTGATCTGGGTAGCCCCGGAAGCCACCGCGGCGCTTAAGGTGGTCTGTGTATTACCCGTGCTCGCTATGCTCGCGATGCCGATGATATCGAGCTCAATGGCGTTGGGGGCGTTACTGATATAGTAAGGCTGGCCGAAATTCCAGCCTGCGCTGAGCGTATACCACGTGCTGGTGGCACCGTTGATGGTCATCTGCCACGCAGGTCCCTGACCGGCGAGGAGGACGTCTCTCGATATCTGATCGACCGCGGCCCTGAGGTTCTGCTGCATCTGCGACGTGTTGTCCTGAAGGGCGTACGTTTTGTTCTCCGTCTGCATGAGGGACCACATGCCGATGCCGATAAACCCGGCTATGCCCAGCGCCACCATGAGCTCGATGAGGCTGAAACCCGCCGCTAGAGCTCTGAAATGACTGTACTGACGACGTAGTTTCGGTTGTTTTGATCCCATTGCACCGTCACCGTAACCGTAGTGTACCGGGAGCCGACAGCCCCGATCGTATTGCTCGCCGCCCACTGAATATACATGCCCGGGACGGTCTGCGTGCCATTTGTTCCTCCCTGAATGGATGCGACTGTCATGACAGGATTCGTGGTAACCTCAGAAGGCCCCCCTCCGAGGAGAACCGTGGCAAAGTTTCCCTGAACGGTCTGCTCCTTCAGCTGCTCGATGAGGGTCTGGGCCGCGGTGGTCGCCACCAATGCCTCCCTGCCGAAGGTAGTGCCGCGGGCGCTCCACGTCTGCAAACGGGCCACGGAGATGGCGCCGATGAGGAAAAGCACGATGGCCACCATGATCTCGATGAGGGTAAAGCCTCTGTTACCCGATCTACAGACCATAGCTTTGCCCCTGTCCGTTGTTGATGGCTACCCCTCCCGTCACCGGCCGGACCGTCACGGTGGCCTGGTTAGCGGCGCCGTCCGTCACCGTCGCTACAGCATTAGCCGGGCTAATGTTCGGAACCCCCAGGGCGTTGAAGCTGACGGTCCACGTAGCCGCTACCGGGTTGGTCCCGAGCACCACCCCGGGGGCATAGTAGGGATTGCCCCCGTTGCCCGTGTTGTTGTTTATGTACTGGAAGCTCAGCTGCCGCGGCATCACCACGTTGGCCCCATTCTGCACTATCGTGTACTGGTTGCTCGCGGTGGTGAGCGTCACGACGCATGCGGCCTTCTGGGAAACTGCCGTCATGCGCGCGTACAGGAGGTCGGTCATGAGCTGGCGCGCCACGGTATTCGTCCTGAAATGCTGGTACCATGAGGCGAGGCTCGGTATCGCTACCGCCGACAAGATGGCAACGATGAAGAGGACGACCAGCAGCTCGACGAGGGTAAAGCCTTTTTTTCCTGCTGCCCGATCGGTTCTCAACGCTTTGCCTCTCATGAGATCACTTCCCCTTCAATAACTTGGGTTTGAATTCCAGGGAGCGGCGTTATTCGTCACGGTCCAGACGTCCGCCTGCGCCCCGCCGATGTTTCCTGTGGCCGTCGCCTTAAACCAGGGACCGAGGGCGCCGCTTCCGTCGGGCGGCGCCACCCAACCAGCAGCGGGCGGATCGTTATTCCCGGTCGCGGCGATCTGTACCGTGGGATACCATGAAGAATCGTTCACCCATCCGAGGTTCTGGAGTTGCGCAATTGTCATACCGGCATAACCACCGGCAGCATTCGGGTTCTGAAAGCGATATATCTCCGCGGTCTGCGCGAGGGACGTGAGGACACGCTCCGCCTCTACCTGGTGGCCTTTGTTCACCATGTGGATGTAAGAGGGAATCGCGACAGCCGCGATGATGCCTATGATGACGAGGGCAATGAGAAGCTCCAGGAGGGTGAACCCCTGCCTATGCTCCCCGTGGCCCGCCCTATCTCTTGGTGCCATGGCATTCCCCCATATCTGTCTTTCGTCATAAAGAGCCCGAACCTTAAGTCTCCCTCACGGTAGCAACACCCATGCCAGGTCCGGTCCCCTCCATTGACAGGGAAATCCGTACCTTCCCCTTGCCTTGGGTGTGCGTTTTTGTCACTTGCTTATGGGATGAAAAGCCCGGAAACGGGCTATCTGACGGGCGTTGGCGTCAATCTAGGCAGAGAATGGGCCGCATGTGCGGTCTTGGCCCTCCCTTGGCTTTCGTGGACAAAAGGGGAAAAGAAGGCTCCTGCCCTTGATCGAGAAAGGAGAGGCTCCTTTTAGGTTCTAGGCAGCCTCCCTTCTTTGGGCGAAAGAGGACTCTGGGACAGGGCCATCCATCGCCCGAGGGGAAGAAGCGCGTCGCGGTCTAGAGCTCGATCTTGATCTGCTTCGGCTTTACCTCTTCCTTTTTCGGCAGCTCGATCCTCAAAATGCCGTCCTTGATGGCGGCCTTTATCTTTGCGGAATCTATGGTTTTCGTGAGGCTGAAGGACCTGGTAAAGGTACCATAGCCCCTCTCCATTCTGTGGTAGCTGTCGGGTTCTATGCCGGGCTCAAGCTTCCTTTCCCCTTTGATCGTCAGCTCGTTCTCGTTGATCTTGATGTCGATGCTTTCCTTGTCCACCTCGGGGATCTCGAGCTTCAGAATGAATTTCTCTCCCATTTCGAAAATATCAACAGGCGGCGTCCATGCGCTTGACACGAAATCCTCCTCTCTCCGCGTTCTCTCGATGTCGCGATACATCTTGTCGAGCCTTTCCTGGAGCGTGAGCAATTCCCGGAAAGGGTCCCACCTCGTAGCCGCCATGAGACACCTCCACAAATTTTCCTCTATTATAATGTCTCGAAAGCATGTCTTCAAGCGCTTCTTCGGCGAGACAACTCGCAAAAAGCTAAGAAGGTTTTGGGCCTTTCAGTGAAAGAGAACGGCGTAAACCTAGTTACAGAAGGGAGCAAATGACGTATCCTATTGGCCGAAAAGCGAAAAGGGAGGCGCCAAGGGGGCATGGCCATTCGTTACGGCATTGCAGAAACGATCGGATTTCGCCGGGAGATGGAGGACGCCCACGCGGTGAGGGAGGAAGAAGAGAGCGGCCTTTTCTGCGCCGAAGTCTACGACGGGCACGCTGGCTCTGTCGCTGCTGCAATCGCGTCTGACATGCTCACCCCCTATTTTCTCCGAAGGAGGCGTGAGGGGGGTACTCTCCATGGAAACGAATTCAGCCCTGAGAGCCTGAGGGAAGCCTATATCGCAACGGACCGGCGCATAGTGGATCAGGGAACGGAAAGCGGCGCCGCTGCAGCGACACTCTATCTTCACAGGGGAAGGTTCCTTGCGGCAAACGTGGGGGATGTTCGCATCGTCATCGGAGAGGGGGGGCGCGCGAAGGTGCTCACCGTAGACCATAAGCCGGACCTTCCGGAAGAGATGGCACGGATCGAGGCCCTTGGCGGCAGGGTGATCTCCCTTGACGTACCGCGCCTGGAAGGGTTCCTTGCCATGAGCCGCGCCCTGGGCGATGCGCCCCTCAAACCCTTTGTCACGGCTGAGCCGAGGATAGCAGAAGGGGTCCTCGGAAGCAGGGACGAACTGGCGATCATCGCCTGTGACGGGATCTGGGACGTGCTCTCCCCGGAAGAGGGAGTGGCCTTGGCCCTTCGGGCCGGGGAGCCGAGCAAAGGGGCGCTCCTCCTCCAGACCACGGCCATCGAGCGGGGGAGCATGGATAATATCACGGTCATCGTGATCGATTTGAAGGGCTACACCGCGGCGTGCGAGCGGAAGAGGCTGCAGGTGACGCGCGTGCTCGATTGGGCCGCAGGAATGATCAAGCTATGATGGGTGTCCGTTCCTTTATGCGCGAGAAGAGTATGTCCCGTACGATTGAGACGGTGTGCTTCAAGCCTTCCGTGTTTATGCGGAAGGCAGGCTGATAATCCCTTGCGAACGCCTCGTCGATCAGGCGGGATAGGCTTTTCGGTGTGAGTCCTGTCTCCGGATGGCTGACGAGCAGGCCCTTTGCGGAAAAGATACTCACCCGTTTCCCCTGTTCGTAGGAGCCCTTCCTCGGCACGGAGATGCATCTCTTCTTGCGGACAATCGTCTCCATGAGCGTGTTGTAGCCCCCCTTGCATATCACCAGATCATACCCGGCGATCGTCTCCTTGAGGTTGCGCACGTGCCATGAGAGGGTCGCGTTTTCCAAACGGGCGGCCTTCCGGCTCATCGCTTCGACCGCGCCTTCTTCCATGAAGGGGCCGCAGATGATATCGAACGAGTACTCTTTCCTTAAGCTAGCAGCCCCTATTGCGCAGTCGATGAGGCGATGGCCGTCGCGTCCCCCGCCTATCGTGACGAGGACTCTCCTTTTCCCCCTTCTCGTCGCTGGCCAGGCTGTGTTACTCCGTCTCTCGCAGATATAGCCTGTATAGAGAATGGGGCATGAGACTCTCAAGGTCCGCAGCTTCGGTATGTGGGTGAGCCTCAGCAACGCCGGGTCGGAATGAACCAGCAGCAGGTCGTAGTAAGTATTGAGGATGGCGCCGATGAAGGCGACCTTATCAGACGAGAGCCTCTCTCCGTGAGACACAGGTATGTCCCTGCTCGAACAGACGATTGCGCACTCCGGAAACTCGCGCTTCAGGAAGCGCAAGATGGGCATGACAGTTCCCTTGAGACGATAGGGGGAGAACGGAAAGAACTCGGTGATGAACATGTCAGGGGGGTGCGCCTCAAGGAGCTGCCTTATGGCCATGACCCGCTCCTTCTCCACATCCTGCCTCTTCTTTCCTCCCTCGATTGGAACGAGCTCAGTGGAAGAAAGACCCTTAACGATCAAGGAGGGCAGCTCGACGAGGGAGACTCCCGGTTGAGACAGGACACAATCCGTGGACGGGCCGCACGAGATGTGCACGACAGCGGCGCCAGGTATCTTCGCAATTTCTCCGGCCAGAAGCGAAGTCCTGCTCAGATGGCCGACTCCAAGGTTGTGCTGGGAAAGCAAATAGACGTTCAATGACCTTCTCGCCCCTCGTTTCCTTACCTGGTGTTTTCGTCAGGTCACTGATTGGGCTTAAGGGGCTTGCGAGGGACATGCGTGGCGAGGGCGGGGCAAAAGGTTAGGAAGGGTGATGACAGCCCCCGCCTTATTCCAATTCTAACTCGGCGCTATCTTTGTTGCCTTCGTCATCTGCTCCTCGATGTACTGCAACTGTACACCTTTGTCGCTCCTTCCTCGGCGCCTCGATATCGTCATGATTTAGAATTGGAATTACTTGATTATGGGGAGCATGGCCTTGAACTCGTCCGTGCCCGCCTTTTCGAGCACCTCGTAGATGACCATTTCGGTGGAGGTGATGGTCAGCCCGGCTGCCCTCATCCTCGCTATTGCAGCCGAAAGGTTGTCCGGGGAACGGGAGGATACCGCGTCGCTTACCACGTGCACCCGGAAGCGGGGATGGGCCCAAAGTGCGGTCTGGGAGACGCAGATGTGCGCTTCTATGCCTGTCAGGATGAGCGTATGGCGTCCTGTCTCGCGCACTTTGGCGGCGAAAGGGGTGCAGGAGAAGCAATTGAAGGTCGTTTTCGCAACGGGCGCGAAGTCCGCAAAGCCCTCAGTCAGTTCGCGGATTGTGGGGCCGAGCTTCTCCTGCTCCGTGAAGATAACTGGAAGACCCATGATCTTTGCCAAGGCGAGGAGGCGCCTGCCATTCTCGACCATCTTTTCCGGGCTGCTCATGGCAGGAAGGAGCCTCTCCTGGATGTCGATCATGATCAGGGCACTATCTTCACGGGTGGCAAATAGATGCCGGGCGAGGTCCTCTTGGTCCATGCTTGTTCCATGCCTCCTTGTGCAAGGTGTCCCATAACCCGCTTCTTCAGTGGGACAAACGCGAAAGTAGGGACATCAGCAGGAACGGGGTCTGAAGAGAAGGAAATTAGGCGAACCGTGGAACTCTATTTCTTTGCCTGCATCTGAGTGCCGCAGCATATGATGTCACATGCCGCACACCCGCAAGCGTCATCGACGGAAACTACCAGTCCGCAGACCTCACAGTAAAGCTGGTCCCCCTTACTCACCTTTCTCGCTTTTGCTTTTGAGACCCTTGCAGGCGCTTTCTTTGCGGCTGCCTTTGCATTCTTTGGTGCTGCTTTAGCGGCCTTGGCCGGCTTCGACGCTGCGATCTTAGCAGTCGGCTTTGCGGCTGCCTTCGCCGCCGTTGCCGCAGGCTTCCTACCCCTCGGTGCTGCCTTTGCCATCTTTCGAATCACCCCCTCCTTAGCTTTGTCAATCTCTCGAACACGGTTCGCCTAACCCTTTTTCGGGCGCCCAAAAGCGGCCGCCCCTTAGTTTCGGACCCTTATCCGGCAAGGGCGCCCAATCTCTCGCAAGTGGTTTGGTCTAGACGGGAGCCGCTCCCTTCAATTTTTTTCAAAAGGCTATCCTTCCCCTCCTTCAACGCCTCGCTTCTAAATATAGTCACTTTGTCCAGGCTTCACAACAAAAAAATGACTCCCTTTTGCACTCGACTTAAAGATAAATCTATCTTAAGTCAATGTCTTGGCAAATGGCGCATCTTTAAGCCATAATATACGCCATGTTGACCTTCCTGGCAGGTTTCTTCTTTCTCTACGGCCTTCTCCACACGTATGTGTTCGTGCGAGCCAGGGCAGCCCTGGGCCTCGGACA
>CAYZAF010000020.1:0-1903 GCA_964476435.1 uncultured Syntrophaceae bacterium | reverse complement strand
GCACCTGTGATTTCAATAGCTTATCATGCACGAAATAGGCGATTTTGGGATTTTTTCACACGTTCTACCCCAGCACCTCCCGGCGATGCGAATCGAGAAGGAACAGCCTTCCGCGGACGGCCAGGCAGGTAGATTGTTTGCGCCTTTGCGCCCCATACTGGGTTGCGTCTGTAAATGCTTTTTCATCGCCGGGTCGGTCGGCTGCTAGACCCGGCGTGAATGGACAATCGCATGGAGGGATCGATGAGATGGGGATGGGATGCGAGCCTCGGTGGCCGAGGATAATACATGGGGACACCCCTCCGAAAGCAAATGGGCGAGAGGAGTGTCCCCACATCCGAAGGCGCGAGGCGCAAGCTGATGCGCCGCAGATCGCGATACCGAACATGCGGTTGGCCGGGCCAAGAATACTCTTTGTTACTCATCAATCGGAGCAACCGGCGCGACGTGAGAACCCGTGCCGGGCAGCCTCGATCACAGCTGGCAGGACGGAAATGAGGATGATCGCCACGACGACGATGGTGAAGTTGCGCCGCACCATGGGTATGTTGCCGAAGAAATAGCCGCCCAGCGTGAAGATAAGGATCCACGAGATGCCGCCGGCCACGTCGTAGGTGATGAATCGGACATAGGTCATGCTGCCTATGCCCGCCACAAAGGGGGTAAAAGTCCGTATGATGGGCATGAATCGGGCGATGATGATGGTCTTGCCGCCGTGCTTCTCATAAAACCGGTGCGTCCGGTCCAGATGCCTTCTGTTGAACCATCGGGAGCTTCCGCTGGAGAAAACCTTCGGCCCCACGGTGCGACCGGTCCAGTAGTTCAGGTTATCACCCGCCACTGCGGCAAAGGAGAGGGCCCCTGCGAGCCATGCGGGGTTGAGAGAGCCGAGGGCCGCAAAGGCGCCTGCTGCGAAAAGGAGGGAGTCACCCGGCAGAAAGGGCGTTACCACGAGCCCTGTCTCGCAGAAAATGATGAGAAAGAGGATGAGGTAGGTCCACAGGCCGAAGTCCCGGATAATCGTGCCGAGGTGCGTATCCAGATGCATGAATATGTCGAATCCGTACTTGATCAGGTCCATCGAGTGATACCTATTCTGCCCACTCTGCCTTTATCCGGCGCTTTCCCCAAGCGGGAATGGGAGGCGGATTTCCCTCGCCCTATTTTAGTCTTTCTTTACGCTTCTTCTGTTTTCCAGGGCGCTCTTTATCGTGAGGGGGTCGACGTAGACAATGTCGCCGCCTATGGGGATCCCCGAGGCGATGCGGGTGATTTTCACCTCGAAGGATTTCGTCATTTCCGCTATGTAGTGCGCTGTGGTGTTGCCCTCTATGGTGGGGTTAGTGGCGATGATCAGCTCCTTTACTCCTTCCCTCTTGATACGCTCCTTCATCTCCGGGATCCTGATCTCTTCGGGCCCTATCCCCTCTATAGGGTTTATGACGCCGTGGAGGATGTGGTACCGGTAGGCGCCGGGATATGCCGACTCGATCACCATGAGGTGGGAAGGCTCCTCCACCACGCACAGGACGCTCTTGTCCCTTCTGTCGTCCCGGCATATGGGACATGGATCTATGTCGGTGATATTGAAGCACGTGCTGCAGAGTCTGATTCGTTCCTTTATTTCAGCGATGCTCGCCGAAAGGTCCTTCACGTAAGCGTCGCGGGCGTTGAGGAGGAAGAATGCAAGCCTCGTGGCAGTCTTTTTCCCGATGCCCGGAAGCCTCGACAAATGCTCTATCAGCCTTTCTATGGGTTCAGGGTAAACCATTTACATGCCGAAAGGCAGCTGCATGCCGCCCGTTATCCTGGAAAGCTCTTCCTTCCACATCTCTTTCGACTTGGAGAGGCCCTCGTTAACGGCTGCGATGATAAGATCCTCCAGCATCTCCTTGTCCCGTTC
>CAYZAF010000019.1:0-4016 GCA_964476435.1 uncultured Syntrophaceae bacterium | reverse complement strand
GATCAGATGCAAGCCGGTAGCCCACACCAAGAAGCTGCCAGGACACGGGGAGGGCCCTGCCGTGCCTATGCTCGACAAAAACCCAGACCCCCTTCGATTGCCCTGCTTCTCCTGCCCGGCCCCCCTTTTTCTCCCCTTTTTCCGGTTCCGCCTCCCCGACACCCGTCCCCCCCTCGGGGTAGGCCATCTTGAGGGCGGCTGCGGGACACGCCTTGACGCATTTCCCGCAGCCGACGCACTTGTCGAAGGCTATGATTGGCTCGCCCTTGTCGTCGTAGGTGATGGCCCCCACTGGGCAGACGGATTCACACTTGCCGCACGCGATGCATGCGGCCGGTATCAATGCTGCCTTACCCTTGGGTTTTCTCCTTCGCTCCGCCACCGGCTTCCTATCCTTCCGTCATGCCGGCCTGTGCCTTCCATATGCTCCATTCCTGCAGCTTGTCCATGACTCGCTCGATCGCGTTCTCCTTAAGGCCGTCGGCGCCTCTGAGAACCTCCCCCTTCTTGCCCGCCGGGGCGAAGATCCGCTTGACCCAAGTGGGCGACCCCTTGAGGCCGATCGCGTCGAGCTTAAGCTTGAGTGTGTCGTTGTTCCAGACCGGGATAGTAGCCTCTTCCGCCGACAGCCAGCCTGGCACCGAAGGGTACCGCGGCCTGTTGATCTCCCTCACGACGGTGATCAGGGCCGGGAGCGTCGCCTCGATAACCTCGTAGCGATCGTCGAATACAGTCCTGGCCACGAGCCTCCTCGACCTTCCATCCATCTCTATCACCCGGTCGACAAGGGTGACTTGAGCGTAGCCGAGACGGGCGGCGATTCCAGGGCCAACCTGGGCGGTATCTCCATCTATGGTCTGCCTCCCGCAGACGACAAGGTCCACTGGAGTCTCTATTGCAATACGATTCAGGGCCGCCGCCAAGACCCTGGTCGTGGCAAGGGTATCGGAGCCTCCGAAAGCCCGGTCCGATATGAGTATGCCCCCATCCGCCCCCCGAGCGATAGCCTTCCTTATGACGGTGACGGCAGGCGCTGGACCCATGGATATGACGGTCACGCGGGCCCCGTATCTGTCCTTGAGGGCAAGGGCCTCCTCGACTGCATGGTCATCGAAGGGGTTCGTGATAAACGGTATACCCTCCCTCATCATGGTGTTGGTTTTGGGATCGATCCGCACCTGGGTCGTGTCGGGAACCATCTTGACGCAGACGACGATATGCATCAGGGGCATCTCTTTTCTCCCTTTCCACATCGGTTGAGTGAAGCATCGACCCTTTAATTGTATACCCTTGCCGCTCTTTTACAAGGTCTTACGGGCAAATTCCACCCATTGCCCGGAGCCCGGTGAGCATTAGGGCGCCTGCATGTATACTGAAGACCGGCTTAAAAGGGGGATGGAGGCTGCGCTCAAGGGACTCAGGGCGGCCGTCCCGATATGGCTCGCCCCCGGTATGGTGCGCTTTCGCGCACCAAGGTTAGCTGATATAATATAGCCAAGGAGGATCCATGCTTGGTTTAAGCTTCCTAAAGCTGCTTGTCATCGTGGTCATCGTGCTCATCATCTTCGGCACCCGCAAGCTCCCCGAAATAGGAGGAGCCCTGGGCAAGGCTGTAAAGAGCTTCAGACAATCGATGAAAGAATCGAACGAGATCGACATCACGCCTAAGGACCCACAGGGTAAGTCGAAATCCCCATGAACGACATGGCCAATGATGCGTATATCGGCGTCGGATCGAACATCGACGCCTATGAGAACTGTAGGGAAGGCATAAAAAGGGTACTGGAGCACAGAGGAGTCCGCTTTCTGGCCCTGTCATCGCTCTATTCCACTTCACCTGTTTCACCCATCCCCCAGGATGACTTTCTCAACTGTGCCCTGAAAGTTGGATGGACAGGCTCTCCCCTGGAGCTCCTCGCGCTTCTCTTTTCCATCGAACGAAAGCGGGGGAGGAGACGGGACATCCCCCTAGGCCCCCGGACCCTGGACCTGGATGTGCTCCTTTTCGATGGACTCGTCCTCGACACGCCCGAGCTCGTCATACCCCATCCGAGGCTTCACGAAAGGCGCTTTGTCCTCGTGCCCCTCCTGGAGATAGACCCGCATCTCGTCCATCCCCGTCTGGGCCTTCCCTTGACCCGCTTCCTGAGTGAGATCGGCGACGACCAGCGCGTGGACGTCTTCGGGAGCCTGCGCCGAGAGCAGATCCTGCCGTAAAAGACTTAACAGATAGATCGCTTTGCAGGCAGCCACGCCAAAAGTCTTGCATCTATCCCGAAGCACGTGCTAATCTCACTCACATCTTTCGAACGAAAAGTCTTAGGGATCCGGTCCTATCCACATGGTCGAGGAAACGATCTTCGCCGCCTTCCGAGAAATCGGAAGAGACCTTTTCCTCCGGGGTCTTGTCAGCTCCCACGGGGGCAACATGAGCGTCCGCACACCACAGGGGATCTGCATCACGAGAACGAGGTGTATGCTCGGCCGGATCACGCGGAACGACGTAGTCGAGGCAGATGCTGTCGGACCAGGTCCCAACGACAGCCTCGCCTCCTCCGAGCTGATCGTGCACCGGGCCATATATCGCTCAACCGGTGCGGGGGCCGTTCTCCACGCCCATCCGCCTCACGCGACACTCCTCTCCATGGTTCGGGACGCGCTTGTTCCAATCGACCCGGAGGGCTGCTCTCTGCTGCAAAAGGTATCGATAGTGAGCGTCGACAGGACCGTGGCTGCAGGCTCACCCGAATCCACGGGCGCAGTCAGCGAGGCACTCAGGGCATACGGCATTGTCATGCTTAAGAAGCACGGCAGCTTCGCAAGGGGAGATACGCTGGAAGACGCCTACATGCTGACGAGCTGTTTCGAGGCCTCGAGCTTTTACCTCTATCGCCTGCAAGGGCTATAGGACGCGGCCATTCCGAGAAACAGATTTTCAAAGGAGGGAGAGATGAAGTTCTTTATCGATACGGCCAACGTGGACGAAATAAGGAAGGGTCTGGAAATGGGGCTGGTGGACGGCGTCACGACAAACCCCTCGCTCCTTGCCAAGGAAAAGAAAAACCCTGAGGAGACAGTAAGGGAGATACTCTCCCTAGTGGCCGGACCAGTAAGCCTGGAGGTACTCTCCACTGAGGCTGAAAGCATGGTTGAAGAGGCCAGACGCCTTTCGTCCCTGGGGAGCAACGTGGTAGTCAAGATCCCCATGACGCAAGAGGGCATGAAGGCGGTCAAGAGGCTCTCGCAGGAGCGCATAAAGACGAACGTGACCCTCGTGTTTCAGCCGCTGCAGGCGCTTATCGCTGCGAAGGCCGGGGCCGACTACGTAAGCCCCTTTGTGGGCCGCCTCGATGATATCTCAACAGGGGGCATGGAAATGGTCGAACAGATCGTCACCATCTACGGCAACTACGGGTTCGAAACAGAGATCATCGTGGCGAGCGTCCGCAATCCCATCCACGTGCTTCATGCGGCGATCATGGGTGCGGATGTGGCGACGATCCCCCTCGGCGTCCTGAAGCAGCTCATGAGCCACCCCCTGACCGACATCGGCATGGAGAGATTCCTCCAAGATTACAGAACCCTGAAAGGATGACATAGCGCGCCGCCCCGGACACTTTCAAGCGGCGGAGTCGGAAGTTCGAAAAACCCCGTCATTTCTGTATTTTGTCAAGAACGGACCTCGGTATTTGACGTTGACTATTGGCTTCTTATCTATTATCTTATTCACATATGTTCGAAAAACTACAGGAAAGACTGGACGCCGTATTCAAGAAGGTAAAGGGTTACGGCAAGCTCAGCGAGAGCAACATCAAGGACTCCTTGAGAGAGGTGAGGATAGCCCTGCTCGAAGCCGATGTCAACTACAAGGTAGCCAAGGATTTTCTCGAAAGAGTGCAGGAGTTGGCCTTGGGCGAAGAGGTGTTGACGAGCATCACCCCTGGACAGAAATTTGTGAAGATCGTCTACGACGAGATGGTCGACCTCCTTGGGTCCACGAACAAGCCCCTCGATGT
>CAYZAF010000018.1:0-7738 GCA_964476435.1 uncultured Syntrophaceae bacterium | reverse complement strand
GAGAGCACCGTTCTTTTGGAAGCCCATTCCCTCGCGAGGTTCCTTATCTTTCTTGCAGGGATGGCCGACTCTTCGGATGCCCACTCGGGGGTCTTCGGTAGTCCGTCATCTTTGCCGAGTATGTGGTTCTTGAAAGCCTCGAAACCCACTGTTCTTCCGGCCACGTACTCCTTGTCATAGGTATCTTCGGTGAGCCAGACGTAGGCAATGGCCTGGGCTACCGCCGCCCCGGAATCCGGCCTCAAGGGGAGCCACTTGGCATGGTCCATGTGGGCTGCGGTATAGTTGTAGAAGGGATCGATGACAACCATCTTGACCCCTTTTTCCTTCAGCCACTGCCGCCAGAGCACAGAATCCTGGGCCGAGTATATGGCCCTTGTGCTGTCAGGGTCGTTCGACCACAGGACGATCATCTCCGTGTTCTTCAGAATGTCCTGGAGGAGGTCGTATTGCTCCGGCATGCCGAGGCGCCAGAAGAAACCCCACGTGTGAGTTGCGCCCCAGTGCCAGCCTTCCCAGCTATCTGGGTTATCGAAGACTGGCGTATATTCCAGCATGTCCATGAAACGGGCGAAGGGGCCCATCTTGTATCCGACTATCCCCCAGTTGTGATGGGAAGAAGTAATTCCGGTTATGGCAGCGCCGCCATATTGCTCTCTGATGCGTCTGATCTCCCCCGAGACGATATCAAGCGCCTCGTCCCAGCTTATCCGTTCGTATCCCGAAACGCCCCTCTTCTCCTGATTCCTGCCTTTCTTGGGATCGAAGTCCTTTCTCTTCATGGGGTACTTGATGCGGTCTTCCGAATAGAGGCGTATCCTCTCTGCGTGGATAAAAGGGCCCAGGTGGAATTTCGTCGGGGGCCTGTATGTCTTGCCTCCTGCCTCGATGGTCCAGGGCTTGAAATCCTTCTCGTCAGCGACCAGGGGACGTATCCTGACAACCTTGCCGTCCCTGACGTATACGTGTATGGGGCCCTCCGTGGTACAGTTGGTAAAGACCTGTTCGGCCATTCTCTCCTCTCTGTCAGATGTTCAACTGTTCAAGAAACTTGAGCAGTTTGAGGAGCTTCGTGTCCCTCTCGGCACACACCTCTACCTCGCTCTTCCCTGCATAATCGTAGAAGCCTTTTCCAGACTTGACCCCCACATGGCCCTGTTTCACCAGCTCGAAGATTTTCTTCGGCATGTACTCGATGGGAGTGGGCGGAAAAGAAGGCTTCTCCAAGTTGCGAGCGCTTAAGTCGAGCCCGCCGAAGTCGAAACGCTGGACCACGCCGACGATCATCATGCGCATGGCGAGGCCCCATTTTGCCGCGTCATCGAGCTCCTCGGGCGACAGGTAGTCATTGTCGAGGAGCCAAAGCACTTCGCGCTGAAAGGCGAATTGAAGGCGGCTCACCACGTAGCCGGAGACCATCCTGTTGAAGACCACCGGCTTCTTTCCGACCCCTTTGAGCACTTCTGCCATCATCTGAACGCTGGCCGGGTCGGTCTGGGGCCCCCTCACGACGTCGACAAGGGGGATGATCTGGGGAGGAGAGTACCAGTGCGCGATGAGCACTTTGCCCGGACGGAATGTTTCGACGAATTCAAAGATGTTCATGAAAGTGGTATTGCTCGCGAGAAGGGCGTGGGGGGGGCACGAGGCGTCCAAACGGGCAAAAACGTCCTTCTTCGCTTCTCTATCCTCGGCCACGGTCTCGAAGGCAATATCCGCGCCTTGAGCGGCTTCCTCGAGAGAAGTGGTATAGGTGATCCGACCAAGGAATTCAGGGATGCGCTTCCTGTCAATGTAGTCAGCCTTGGCCATGGAATCCAGACTCGACTCGATCAGTGCGCGGGCCCGCTCCAGAGATTGACTCCTCCTCGCCATGAGAAAGACCGGGTACCCGGCTTGGGCAAACGACTGCGCTATGCCATGGCCCATTGTGCCGGCCCCTACAACCGCAACTTTCTTGACCTCATCTTTGTTCATAGACAAGTTCTCCTTTCTCTGTTCGGGGCCTATCCGACAGCGGTAAGTCCCCCGTCTATATAAAGGATCTGGCCTGTCACAAAATCCGCTTCGGAGGATGCAAGGTAGACGCATACCGCGGAAACGTCTTCCACCTTCGCGAAGCGACCCAGAGGCACTTTCGACAGGAGGACCTTGAGCCGCTCAGGGGGAATATTTTTCTGGCTCATCTCCGTCATGATCACGGAGGGGGCAATCGCGTTAACATTGACGCCATATGGCGCCCATTCTGCCGCGAGCATCCGGGTGATCATATCGACAGAGCCTTTGGTTGCTCCGTACACCGCGTTGCCGCCATCGGTACCCCTGATGCCGCGGATAGACGAAAGGTTGATGATCTTCCCTTTCCGCTTCTCGACCATGATCCTGCCGAAGGCCTTGCAGGTAAGCATCGTTCCCTTCACGTTCACCGCAAAGAGGGAGTCCCAGCCGGCCACCGGGATATCGACGGCGGGTACTTTCAGGTTGATTCCGTGGGCATTGACCAGGATATCGACCGTCCCGTATTTCTGCACGACCTGCGCTGCCAGGTTCGACGTGCTCTCTTCCGAGGTCACGTCAACCGTGAGCGCAGAGGCCTCCGCTCCTGTTTCCGAGGCAATTCTCTTGCAAACATCATTGAGCTTTGAGGAGGTAGCAGGGAGGTCTGCGACCACAACCTGCGCTCCACGGCTCGCCAGGGCCGGAGCGCACGACTCTCCTATGCCGCCGGCTCCACCGACTACAACTGCAACCTTACCGTCCAGCCGAAACATATCTTTCATAGCACACTCCTCCGAAGATTATTGGGACTCGGCAATCGTATCGTACACCGATGTCTACGGGATGCTCGCTTAAGCTCCCCTTGAGAGGGCCAGCGGTTGAGGTGGCGTCATAGACGGCCCGACCCCTGCTTCCGCGAGCAGGGGGGCCGCAACTCTCCTTCCGGGGAAGTCGCTCGGATTCCAGATTCCCCTTCGATATTCTCCGAAGAAGTCTAGAAAGAGCCTCCTTCCCAAGCAACCAATCTTACAAAGCCGCCGTCAGCCATCTCGCAGCGGAACGGGAATGCCGCGATGATCATGCGTCTGCCTGTGACCTCGTCTATGTCACCGCCTGCATTCTCAATTGTAGCGCAGCCCGCCTGCATGAACATACGGTGACATGGCTCGTAGTCGGGGAACAGCTTATCCGGGTCCTTGCCCGTTGCCTTGCGATATGCCGTGTCGAGCCATGGCATCTGCTCCTTGAGAGGGTAGTGCCAAAGGGGAGCATCAGTTGCGCCCCAGGTACCGGTTATGCCCTTTATCTTCTTCTCGTGAATGAGCCATTTTGAAACTTCAGGCCCCATCCCGGCGTAGTAGTTGAAATACTTGTCGTTGTTCTTTCTCCAGTAATGATGCCATCCGGTATTCACTACTACCCAGTCGTACTTGCGGATATCCAGCTTATCCTTCTTGCAGGCGGCCTCGAAATCTGCCTGCGTCAGTTCCTTCCACAGATCGCCCTTAAGGCCGTCGCCGAATTTCCTCTCGAACTCGTCACGGAGATGGCGCATATCGAGTATGACGCCCGTTCCCACGCAGTACTCCAAGGGTATCTCATCAAAGGTGTAGCCGTTGCGCGCACGGTCTACTTCTTCTTCATGGAGGACATGGTTCGGGGCATCCATGTGCGTGCCGGCGTGCAGGGTGCCCGTATAGGTCATGGTGCGCTTATGGAAGCGGCCGAGATACTGCCCGCGCGGGAAAACCAGGTCCTGACGCGGACCCGGGAAAGGCCACAGCGGGGTGTCGACGCCCCACGGCTGCGAAAGGTCATAGATGCGAGTCATTTTCTTTCTGTCGAGGTACATCTTTTTCTTGTCGAGCGGCATATAAGCCATGACCATACCCTCCTAAGAATTAATTGTGTTTATTCTCGAATAGTAACCTCAGCCCTGTTCCAAAGTCAAGAAGTTCATCCCTTGCTTTCGTGCTTGACAAGTCGCCCTTCAAGATGTAATCTCGTGGCTTAGATGAAAACTGTGGTTCTATTAGGCATACCCAAATGTTACCTCTATGATGGTTGTAAAGTCAAGTAGTTCGTCCCTTCTTTTCATACTTGACAAATCGTTCTCCAAGATGTAGTCTTGTGAGCCAGGTGAAACTGCAGTTCTATTAGGCATACCCCCAGTGGCGGTTATCCACGGGCGATACACCTGTCGATCACGGGTCGTCAAATAGATTGCCCCCCGTGACGTCAAAAACCGGGAATTCAAAAGAGGAGGTTGGATATGTCATTAGAAGGAAAGGTTGCACTGGTCACTGGCGCTTCGAGGCCCCACGGCATCGGAAGGGCTGCGGCCCTTGCATTGGCGAGGATGGGGGCCGATGTGGCGGTAGCAGACTTGGAGCGAGCAATGGAGGGAGCGGAATCGGTTGCGAAGGAGATAGCGGCCCTGGGCAGGAAATCGCTCGCCGTCAAGATGGATGTTACCGATTATGATGCCGTGAAGAATGGCTTTGCGACCACCAGGAGCACGCTCGGTCCGGTGAGCATACTCGTGAACAACGCCGCGTTGATGGGCCACCACGTCACCATCGCCAAGACCACCATTGAAGAATGGGACAGGGAAGTGAAGATTTGCCTCAACGGCGCCTTCTACTGCTTGAAGGAGGCGTGGGCGGACATGTGCGCGAACAAGTGGGGTCGCGTCATCAACCTTACCTCGATGGCCGGCGTCCTGGGAGGGTACGGAGATTCGAGCTACAGCACAGCAAAAGGCGGCCTCATAAGTCTGGCTAAGTCAGCTGCCCTCGAAGGGGCCAGATTCAACATCACCGCGAACTGCGTGCTCGTGGGAATAGCCGCAACGGACAACCATTTCCAGCTGCCCGAGGCAAACAGGCAGAAGATAGAGGCGAGGACTGCCTTCAAGCGGGCTGCCACCCCCGAGGAGATCGCCGACGCCATAGCCTACCTGGCCTCCGATAGCGGTGCCTACATGACGGGGGCGATCATGAACATGCTGGGAGGGATCGACCTATTCATCATGTAGCGTCAGAATGGGGGCTTTTCGCAAAACGGCGCTGAAGAGGATAAGGGGGGACGGGAAGAGGTCCCGCCGGGCAAAAGAAGAGCCAAGTGAGAGGGAGGCAGCGAGCCATGGATAGTTTCAAGAATGTCTACGTGCCGTACAGGGGGTACTACTCGACACCTTTCTGCCGTTGGCAGGGGGCCATGCAGAACGAGAACTCCATCGAGCTGGGGGCACAGACAGCGAGGAGGTGGTTCCTCGAGAGAAAGAAGTTCGACCCAACGGTGATCGATTACCTCTATTTCGGGATTACCGTGGCTCAGCACTACCTCTTCTTCGGCCATACGTGGAGCGGGGCTATCCTGACGGACGACAAGAAGTACGTCCCCGGTCTTCTCATTCACCAGGCGTGCTCCACCTCCACGACAGCCCTCCAGCTCGCAGCCCTGGCCGTCGACCACAATAGCGTGGAGGTGGCCTTCGGCCTCATGGCTGACCGCTGCTCCAACAGCGCCCACACAGTATGGCCTCAGACCCTTAACCCCGGCGGCCACGTGGAGAGCGAGAACTGGATGATGGACGGCTTCGAGGGCGACCCCCGCGTTCACACGCGAATGCTCAAAACAGCGGAGAACGTCGCCAGGGAGATAGGGCTCACGAAGGAGGAGTGCGACTCGGTCGTGCTTCGGCGATACGAGCAGTACCAAATGGCCCTGGCCAATGAAAGGGAATTTCAGAAAAGGTACATGTTCCCTGCCCAGGTCAAGGTGGGAAGGAAAGAGACAAAGCTTATCGATGCGGATGAGGGTGTGACGCCCACGACCGCAGAGGGGCTCGCCCGGCTTAAAGCCGTCGAGCCGGGGGGCGTCCACAGCTTCGGGACCCAGACCTTCCCGGCCGATGGCAACTGCGGCTTCATCGTCACCACGAGGGGGAAGGCCAAAGAGTTGAGCGACGATCCGGCCATAGAAATCAAGGTGGTCTCTTACGGGTTTGCCCGGGTAAAGCCGGCATTCATGCCCGCAGCCCCGGTCCCTGCGGCCGAGATGGCCCTTGCCAATGCCGGGCTTAAGGTAGAGGAAATGAAGGCGATCAAGAGCCATAATCCGTTTGCCGCCAACGACCTCAACTTCGCTCGTAAGATGGGTGTGGACGTAATGAAGATGAACAACTACGGGTGCTCCCTGATCTATGGTCATCCCCAGGCTCCGACCGCGGGAAGGACCATTATCGAGATGTGGGAAGAGATGGTGGCACTCGGCGGCGGCTATTGTCTCTTCACTGGTTGCGCGGCAGGGGACACGGCTGCGGCTATGATCTTCAAAGTCGGGTAAAAGATTCTCTTTACGGCATCTGCGAATAAAATTATGGATTCATAAGTAGAACCTATGGCTAGGCTTCGGGACAACCAGCCAAATGATCGGTACGTCGTACCGGCAGTGGACCAGGCTTCGAGGGTCTTATTCTGTCTGGCCGGCGCGTCGTCTCCCCACGTGAGTCTTACCGAGATCTGCGCAAAGGTGAACATCCATAAGAGCAAGGCCTTCTCCATCCTTCACACCCTCCAGAAGTCTGGACTTGTTCAGAGGAATGCCGAAGGCAAGGGGGGATATTCTCTCGGTCCTGGTCTGATCGCACTCTCTCGAAAGTTCCTCGACAATCTCAGCGCTCCGAGATTGGCTGAGCCGATTCTGGAGGAACTGGCAAGAAAGACGAAGACCACGGCCGCCTTTGGGGTAATAGCGGGCAAGCACGTGTTTGTTGTCGCCAGGCACGAAGCAGACAGGGCAATTGTCATGACGACGCGTGTAGGTAGTCGCCTTCCTCTCACCTTTGGCTGTCATGGCATAGCCATCGCTGCGTTTCTCCCGCGGAAAGAACTTGCCGATCTGATGAGAGACAAGAAGCTCTATTTCCAGGGGAGCCCCGACAAGCTGGACAGGAAGAAAGTTGCGGCCGATATCGAGAAGTGCCGCCGGGTATGGTTCGCCGAGGACGTGGAGGAAACGACACCAGGCTTCATTGCCGTGGCAGCTCCTGTGCTCGGTCCAAGTGGATGCCCTATGGGGTATATTGCGGTGCTCGGTCTCGCTTCTGCGGAGGAGACGAGCCTTTTTGGGCCTTTGGTAGCGGAGGCGGGAAAGACACTCTCCCGTCAGCTCGGTGCCGCTGTCGAATAAAGATAGGATTGAAACAATTACCCGGAGCGGAAGATTATGAGAGAGAGGAATCTCAAGATGACGCGGAGTCCGAGGACGGATTCGATTGCGCTCACCGTAAATGGCCAGGTCCTCCAGCTAACCATCGGTGAGAGGCCCGGCGAGGCGGAGCCTTTTCACACGCTGGCGTACACCCTCAGGGAGACCCTCGGCCTCACGGGGACCAAGCTCTCGTGCGACGAAGGCGCCTGCGGCGCGTGCACGGTGATCATGGACAACCGGGCTGTGCTCTCATGCAAGATGATCACCGTCGAGTGCAGCGGCAAGTCCATAACGACGATTGAGGGGCTCAAGGATCCGGAAACGGGCGAGCTCGACCCCCTCCAGCAGGCATTTATCGATCATACCGCCTTTCAGTGCGGGTTCTGTACGCCTGGTATGATCATGACCGCCAAGGCCCTCTTAAATGAGAATCCTGCCCCTTGCGAGGATGAGGTCAAAGAGGCCCTCTCGGGCAACTTTTGCCGCTGCATCAGCCACTATCAAGTGGTAAAGGCGGTCATGT
>CAYZAF010000017.1:0-17069 GCA_964476435.1 uncultured Syntrophaceae bacterium | reverse complement strand
ACCACCCTTACGGGGCCGCGGGTGGGTCCGCAATCGAGCGTGAGCGAGTCTTTCCGTCTAGACGGGTCAGCATTGGAAGCGCTAGCGAATCGGAAGGAATTGCCTTCGTAAGCGGACGGTGGTCTCGGGACAGGAAGGGGAGGTGATCATGCCCAGAAAGGCAAACCGGAAAGCTATGACGCGGCTCTAGAAGATCACCTCGCCACCGGGCTGCTTCTTGGCCCCAGTCCGCCCGGGAAAGTGGCGCGTCAGCTCCGCCCCGCATTTCTCTATGACGCTCAGGAGCGCCTCCAGGGTGCGGTCCTCCCTTATGCCCTGTGTCAGCTCCCTGGTCATGGAGCGCCAGAAATCGTCCCTAATCTTGCCATGAATGCCCCTGTCGCCGAGGATCCAGACCCTTCTCTCGAGAAGGGAGATGAAGATGAAGATGCCTGTCTCGTCCTCTGTCCTGTGGGCACCCTTCTGAAAGAAGCCGTAGACCGCCCTTTCCCTCACCGCATCGTCGATGCGCTTTCGGTGGAGGAAGGCAAGCTTCATGTGGGGGAACCGTCCGAACAGGTAGAGAGACGGAAAGAGAAGCAGGCAAGTCAAAGGAATGTAGAACCAGATGGCGACGTAGTGAAGGGCGAGACAGAGCACGAGAGACGCCAGGCCTGCCAGGGATATCGCCCCTGTGAGCTGCGCCTCGCGATAAGGGTCGCTCTCGGGAACGAGCATGATCATGATGTCACCGCTCGTATTGCTGTCGGCGGCCTCGACCGCCTGCCTTATCTTTTCCTTTTCAGCGCTGCTAAAGAAGTCCCTGGCCCTGATCTTCATGGGAGCACCTTACTTAGATTTTCGTCGCGACCTACCAGTCTCCCGAGGCCCCTCCGCCTCCGAAGCCGCCCCCTCCTCCGAAGAAACCCCCTCCATCATCCCCCCCGGAGGAGCCGCCGCCAAAAAAGGGGCCTCCTAATCCTCCGAGCCAGAACCCTCCCCCTCCACCGCCGAAAGGCCCGCCCCCGGCAAAAACAACGCTGAGAAAAAGGCCTAGGCCCACGCCCAATGCCGCAAGGACCCCAAGCACGGGAAGGGAGAGCGCCGAAAAAGCGAGCTTCGCTACGGCCGGCAGGCCGATGGCCCCACATACGGCCCCGAGCACCTTCGATATGGCCCCGGTAAACACAAGGGCAAGAAAGAGGAAGATGAGGAGCGTGAGGATCGGAGGCGCCCCACGGCGTCCTCGGACGTGCTCTTCCCCGCTCGCCCTATACTCTCCCCTCACGACTTCCATGATGCCCTGGACGCCGTCCCTCACCCCTCCGTCAAAATCACCGGCTCTGAACCTGGGGACGATCCTCTCCCTAATGATGCGGCCAGACATCAGGTCAGTCAACCTGTCTTCGATCCCTCGTCCCACCTCTATGCGCACCTTTCGTTCGTCCCTGGCAACGAGGAGTATCACGCCGTTGTCGATCCCGGCCTGTCCCACCTTCCAGGCTTCCGCCACTTTGATGGAGAAGCTCTCGAGGTCTTCCCCCTCCAGGCTCGGGATGGTGAGGACCACGATCTGCGTGGAATCGCTCTTTTCGAACTGGGCGAGTCTATCCTCCAGCTCTTCGGCCGCTTGCCTCGAGAGCATGCCCGCGTAGTCGTTGACGTGGGCGGAAAGGTGGGGCACCTCGAGGGCAAGCCCCTTGCACGGCATCAGGCATGCAAGGACTGCCATGGAGAGAAAGAAAAAAGCAGGGAGCCTCTCACGCTTCATAGTCGACCTAGAACTTTACCTTAGGGGCGCTCTTCGCGCCCTCGTCAGCCTTGAAGGGCTCTTTCCGCGTAAGGTGGAGGAGCCAGGAGTTGGTCAGAGAGTTCGGAAAGATCCTGATGCTCGTATTGAAATCCTGGACTGCCCTGTTGTAGCGAACCCTCGCTACGTTGATGCGGTTTTCTGTACCCTCGAGCTGATTCTGGAGATCGCGGAACCCCTGGTCCGCTTTGAGGGCCGGGTACTGTTCGGAAACAACAAGGAGCCGGGAAAGGGCATTGCCGAGCTGAGACTGGGCCTGTTGAAACTGCTGCACTGCTTCGGGCCGGTTGAGCATCTCCTTGCTGAGCTGGACGGACCCCACCTTGGCCCTGGCCTCGGTAACGGCAACGAGCGTCTCGTTCTCGTGCTTGGCGTACCCCTTCACGACTTCCACGAGGTTCGGCACAAGGTCAGCCCGGCGCTGATACGCGGCTTCCACGTCGCCCCACGCGGCGAATACAGCCTCCTCTTTTGCCTGCATCTCGTTATATCCGCAGCCCGAAAGGCTGAGGAGCGCCACTATCAGAGGGAGAAGGGCCGGCAGTTTTCTCATACGTCCTCCTGGTCAATGAATTCGACCAATTATAACCTCACCGGAACCCCTTGTCACCCGCTTTGTGGCATTGGCAAGCGCGGCGTTTTAGCCTATCTCTGGCCTGATATCTTTTCCCATGAATCCCTTAAGGGGCACGATGCGGTTAAAGACAAGCCTCGCAGAAGAGGACTCCTGCGGATCGATGCAGAAGTAGCCGAGCCTCTCGAACTGGTATCTGGCGCCCGGTGAAGCGCCTTCAAGGCTTGGCTCGACCCGGCATTGGGTGAGGGTTTGGAGGGAACGGGGGTTGAGGTGTGTTGCCACATCACCCTCTGCGCTACCAGGATCAGGAACCTGGAAAAGGCGGTCGTAGAGCCGGACTTCCGCGGTCAGACAATGGGCTGCGGATACCCAGTGGATGACGCCCTCCACTTTGCGGCCGTCCGCAGGAGGTCCGTTTCTCGTGGAGCTGTCGTAGGTGCAATGGACCTCCACTGCCTCTCCTGTGGATCCATCCTTGACCATACTTGCGAACCGCACCACGTACGAACCCCTGAGGCGTACCTCCCGCCCAGGGGCGAGGCGTTTGTATTTCTTGGGAGGAACCTCCTCGAAGTCATCGCGCTCTATGTAGAGTATCCGCGAAAACAATACCTTGCGGGTCCCCATGTCCTGGTTTTGCGGGTGATTCGGCAGGTCAAGCTCCTCTACGCCATCCTCGGGGTAATTGTCGATCACGAGCTTAAGGGGATGGAGCACACCCATGACCCGGGGGGCCTTTTCGTTCAGATCGTCCCGCACGCAGTGTTCGAGAAGTCCGATGTCTATAAGGTTGTCATTCTTTGCGACCCCGATGGCTGCGCAGAAGTTCCTGATCGCCTCTGGCGTGTAGCCCCGCCGCCTCATGCCGGCAACAGTGGGCATACGGGGATCGTCCCATCCCGAAACATAGCCCCTGTCCACCAGCTCGATGAGCCTGCGCTTGCTCACGACCGTGTACGTGAGATTGAGGCGGGCAAATTCTATCTGACGCGGCTTTTCGTGCGCGATCAGCTCGTTGACGAACCAGTCGTAGAGGGGCCGGTTGTTCTCGAATTCGAGGGTGCAGATGGAATAGGTGATCCTCTCGACGGCATCGGAGAGGCAGTGGGCAAAGTCGTACATGGGGTAGATCACCCAGTCCGTGCCTGTCCGGTAGTGGGGCGCCCGCTTTATGCGGTACATGACGGGGTCGCGCATGACCACGTTCGGGGAGGCCATGTCGATCTTCGCGCGCAGCACGTGGGCCCCGTCCTCGAACTCCCCTGCCCTCATCCTTCGAAAAAGATCGAGGTTCTCTTCGATGGAGCGATTCCGGAAAGGGCTTTCTTTGCCGGGCACCGTGAGGGTCCCGCGGTACTGACGTATCTCATCGGCGCTCAGGCTGCAAACATAGGCCTTGCCCGCTCGGATGAGTTCTTCCGCGAATTGATAGAGCTGCTCGAAGTAGTCGGATGCGTAGTAGAGACGGTCCGCCCAATCAAAGCCGAGCCAGTGGATGTCGGCGATGATGGACTGGACGTATTCCAGGGATTCGCCGCTGGGATCCGTGTCGTCGAGGCGCAGGTTGCAGGTGCCCCCATACTGGACTGCGATGCCGAAGTTGAGGCAGACAGATTTGGCATGACCTATATGGAGATAGCCGTTGGGCTCCGGTGGAAAGCGCGTGGCCACCCGGCCGTTGTTTTTCCCGGTCTTGAGGTCGTCCTCAATGATGTCGCGGATGAAATCGCCCGCGGGGGGAGAATCGACAGGGGTCATCTTGTCACCTCAAAAACGCAAAAAAGCACGACGGCGATCAATATCGGCTTCCAGGCCCTTTATAAGACCCTTTCCGGGGCAGGGCGCCGGCAAACGCAAAAAACCGGGCTTCGGCCCCTTTATTGCGCTCGCCGAGTATATCCGGAAGATGCCCCCGTGTCAAGACCGGCTGCGGGCGCGGTAGGGTAAGCCATTGGGGGTCGAACCTCTAGTGCTGCTGCCCGCCGGTTGCGTCAATGACGCCGCCTGTCACCCACCGGGCATCGTCGGAGGCGAGAAGAGCCACCACATCCGCTATGTCCCGCGCCTGTCCAACCCGGCCGAGCGCCGTGAAGCCGGCCACCTCTGCAGCGGCTGCGTCATTGTCCTTCAGCCATGATGCAGTCATATCCGTGAGAACGACGCCTGGGGCAACGCCATTCACCGTGATGCCCCTCGGCCCGAGCTGCAGGGCCAGGATAGCCGTCAATTTCTCGACGGCACATTTCGTCATCGAATAGACGGTGTGCCTCGGCGAAACGACCCTGGCGAGACCGGACGAGATATTGATGATGCGCCCGTTGTCGCGGAGGCGCGGCAGGGCCCGCTGGGTCAGGAAGAAGGGTCCCCTCACGTTCGTCTGGAATACCTCGTCGAATATCTCCGGGGTGATCTCCTCTATAGTGCCGAAGCGGTCGACGCCCGCATTGTTGACGAGTATGTCGAAGCGCGCCTCCCCGGTAAGCTCGACCAGACGCTCGTCCAGGGTCGCGAACATCCCATCCAATGCGGCCACGTCGCCGTCTAGGCGCGCCTGAACCGCGAACGCCCGTCCGCCAGCGCCCTTAATCGCCTCCACGGTCCCTGCTGCGCCGGAAGCGTTCGATCCATAGTGGACTGCCACCATCGCCCCGTCGCCCGCCAAACGCACGGCGATGGCCCGCCCGATACCGCGACTGGCCCCTGTCACCAGTGCGACTTTCCCCGCTAGCCTCATGATCTTCCTCCTAATTCCCGCTTGTGGCGCGACCGATGGGCCTCTTTTCGCTCTGCGATGCCTTCCGGAAAATTTCCACAATCTCATGTCCGGCATACGCCGCAGTCGTTGCACCTGCTCTCCTTCCCGTTGTCCAGATAGATCCCCCGCTCTCCGTAAAGATTCTCCACATGGATAGAATCGCCTTCCCTCGGCCCCAACATCCCAGCCTCCAGGGGTATCTTCCCGAGCCCCCCGGTGATATCGAGGGAGTATTGGGGCATGCAGAGACCTGACAGGGAGGCACGCAAGCCCTTCATAATGGAGAGGCCCTCATCGATGCGGACCTTGAAGTGTGTGGCGCCCTCCACATCGTCGAGCTGAAACAGATAGTACGGCTTGACCCCTGCGTCGACGAGGAGCTCGAAAAGACGGGACAGAATATGACGGCAGTCGTTTACGCGCCGCAGCAGCACGGTCTGGCTGACGCAGGAAGCGCCGGCCTCACGAAGACCGCGCATCGCTTCAATGAATTGTGGGGTCACTTCCCTTGGATGGTTGATGTGCACGATAAACCACAGGGGACCATGCCTCTTCACGACCCGTTTATACGCGAGGACCCGCTCGGGGAGAACGACAGGCATCCTCGAGCTCACCCGCACCACCTTCACGTGCCTGATCTTTTTCAATCTCGACAAGATGTAGTCCAGTTCAGTCGGATCGAGCATGAGCGGATCCCCGCCTGACAGGATCACCTCCCTTATCTCCCCGCACCCTTCTATGAAGGCGAGGGTCTCCTCTCTGAAGGCCCCCGGCTCGAACCCCCGGCCGACCAACCTCCTTCTGTTGCAGAATCGGCAATAAGTCGCGCATTCTCCAGAGACGAAAAAGACACCACGCTGAGGATAGCGCTTGAGAAAAACCGGGGTCTTCGCGATGGCGGCCTCAGCCAGAGGATCGCCGAAACCGCCCCCGGAGAGCTCTTCCCCCGTGGGAACGGCCTGAAGGCGGATAGGACAGAGGGGATTCTCCGGGTCCATAAGGCCCGCGTAAAAGGTCGTTACCCTGAAGGGGAAGACCCGGGAGACCTCCTCTATCTCCGCTCTTGACGTGCCGGAAAGGCATACGGCTGAAGAAAGGGATTCGACGTCTGAAAAAAAGGGGAGGGTAAGGGGTCTACCCTCCACATCTCTCATGATGCTGTTTCATCTTACTTAAGCGGGGTAAAATGGTCCCTCCTGTTCTTGGCCCACGCAGCCTCGTCATGGCCCGGGTCCACAGGTTTTTCTTTTCCGTAGCTCACGGTCTCGAGACGGCTCGTGTCGACTCCGAGGTTCACCAGATACGCTTTTGCAGCATCCGCTCTTTTCTGGCCGAGGACCAAGTTGTATTCGACGGTTCCCCTTTCGTCGCAGTTGCCTTCGATCCGTACCTTTCCGGAGTTGGAGCCAAACCACTCGTAATCTTTCTTCAGGATCTCGGCGTCGCCCGGTCTTATCTCATACTTGTCAAAATCGAAGTAGATGTTGTCAAGTCCGGCAACGACAGCTTCGGGCGCCTCGGCCGAGGGGGCAGCAGCCTCTCCGGCAGGCATTTCATGCTTCTCTTCAGGGGCAACCATAGCTTTCTGCTCGGGTGCAGGAGGAGGTGCCTGCTCTCCTCTCATGGCCTGCTGAAAACATCCGCAAGCTCCCAGAGAGAATGCCAGTGCCACAACCAAAGATAGGAGACCGAGTGTTCTCAGTTTCATTTTCGTACTCCTCCTTAAGTCTTTAGGCAGAGGGGTATATCCGAAGTGGGACATACCCCTCCGAAAATAAGAACTTACTTCGCGGGTGCACTACCTGTAGTAGCGGGCGCAGGTGCAGTACCTGTAGTTGCCGGTGCAGGTGCGGCCGTTTCAGGGGCCGGGGCTGGCGCAGGAGCAGGTTTCGCCTCCTCTTTAGCCGGAGCCGGTGCCTGTTCCGACGGGCCGCAAGCCACCAAGGAAAAGCCCGCAAAAAACGAAATAGCAATAAACAAAACCAAGAGTTTCTTCATACCGTTCACCTCCTTTCTATTGGCATTTCACTTTCGAATCTCGCTCTCGCGCTTGTCTTTAATGCATATACTACAATATAACGCTCAAAACAAGAAAATTATGTATTTCTCGCGGATACTTCCTTCTTTATTGCATACACATCATCCTTCAGACAGAGGGCCGACCCCGCGTTGAGGGTCGATGCGGTTCCGCAAGCCACCCCGAGGCACAGGGCCTCTTTGAAGCTTGCTCCCTTGCTCAGCGCAAAGACCAGGCCGCCGAGGAGCGCATCCCCGGCGCCGGCAGAGCTCTTCACTTGCACTTTGGGAGGGGTCACTATGTATCGCTCTTTGCTTGAAACCCCTATGGCGCCCCGGGCTCCCATGGAGACGACGATGGAATCGACGAGATCGAGGAAGGGCGCCATATGCCCCAGAACGTCTTCCTGGTCCTTGACGCTTTTTTCGATAAGTCTCCCAAACTCATGAATGTTCGGCTTAATCAAATACGGGCCTGCCTGCACACCCGTCTTCAGCGCCTCTCCGTCCGCGTCCAAAAACGCCCTTATCCCCTTCGTCCTGAGGCTGGTAATGACTTGTCCGTAGAAACCCTCGTTGAGACCCTGGGGGAGGCTCCCGCTCATCACGACATAGCTGTCCTTGGGTACGTGCTTGATCTTGCGGTAGAGTGTCGCGACATCAAACTGGGTGACTTGAGGGGCGGGGGTGCTCAAGAGGATCTGCATCTTCTTCCGCTGTTGATGGATGATGACGTTCGTCCTCGTTTCGCCGCTTATCCTGGTGAAATCGCAGAGTACCCCTTCGTTGGTGAGCCTGCCCTCTACCTCAAGCCCCTTGTATCCTCCCATGAAACCGAGGGCTACGCTCTGGCCGCCAAGCTCCCTTATCACCCTCGAGATATCGATGCCCTTGCCCCCCGGGGACCCCTCTTCCGCAAGGATGACGTTGACGTCGTCGTACTCAAGCTCCTCGACGTTCACGGTCTTGTTGAGAGACGGATTCAAGGTGATGGTGAATATCATCGGTCGCTTCGGGATCAGGGCTCCGGATAAATATATAGCACAAAACGAGCAGTGCGGAAAAGAAAAAGGCTCAGGAAGGAGGGGAAAACCTGAGATTCCTCAGCGGAAAATCACCGAGAGGCTTAACATTCTTCCTCGCAAAGCCGAACATACTGCCATGAGCCCAAGACACCCGAGCCTTGCCCTTGAAAGGCCCTTGGCCCACATGTCACGGCTCCGGGAAATAGATGGCTAAGCGCCCGCACCCTTCTTTCCCGATCCTGCGCCGCCTCTGGCGGAGTCCGTGGTTTGTGGCTGTCGTCGGACTCCTCGCGATCGGATTCCTCTTCATGGAAGCCCGCAAAGCTGCCATGAGCGATTTCCGCTCCCGGTTCGAGGCAAGCTCGACGGCCCGGGCGAACCGCGTTATTCACGAGATGAATGAAGCCATCGGCGTCATACAGGCCCTGTCCCATTTCGTTCAGACGGCCGAAGGCCTGGACAACACCACGTTCATTGCCACAGCCACCCCTTTCCTCGTGGCCCGGACAGACCTGAAGGCAGTGGGCTGGGTGCCTGCGGCGGACGAATCCGGCCTGAAATCGGCTGAGGCGACGAGGATTGGCGGGCCCGACCGCTATATCATCTCCTTTGCGGAACCGAGGGACATGGGGTGCCGGATAAAGGGCCTGGACCTCGGAAGGGCTCCTGCCATCCGCTCTGCCCTGGAAGAGGCCCGCGACTCAGGGGCGGCTGCGGCGCGAGCCTGGACGCAAGACAGGATCAAGGACAGCCGGCCGGAATTCCTCGTTCTCTATCCGGTCTACAGGAAGGGACAAATCCCCGCAACACCAAGGGAAAGGAGAAAGGCCATCCGGGGCTACGTCCTTGCCCTTGTCCACCTGGACCGGGTGCTGTCAGACGTCTTCGCCATTGTCCGGCCGGAGGGTGTTACCGTGGAGTTCCTCGATCTTTCCGCTGGACCCCAAGGTCAGCCGCTCTTTACCCAATCGGCGCCGCCCAGGGCGAGAAAGAACGCATGGATCTATTCCCTCCTTCCTGCCCAGTCCCCGTATCTGTTGAAGGCCACTGTTGCAAATCGGGAGTGGGGGATAAGGGTGACCCCAGAGCCGGCCTACGTGAGAAAGCACTGCGGTCTGAGCCATTGGCTTATCCCGCCTACCGGTCTTGCGCTCACCTTTCTCCTGGTCCTCTATCGGAAATCGGTCGTATCGCAATGGACGATAATGGAGCACACCATTGCTGAGCGCACAGCCGAGCTGCGCGCCCATGAGCGTCGCCTCGAAGAGCTTGTGGAGGAGCGGACCGAGTCGCTCACGTGGAAGACGGCCTTCTTGGAGGCCATAATGGACACGTCATGGGATGGAATCCTCGTGACGGACAGCCGGGGAAAGAAGATCCTCGAGAACCGGCGGGCCGCTAGGCTGTGGAAGAGGCCGGATTCCACGGACAGCAGGGAAGACGATGTGTGGACCGGCTTTGCAGCGGGCATAGTGAAGAGCCTGGCCGCCTTCGAGCAGAAGGTCCTTCCCCTCCATTCCCTTCCCTACGAGTCTTTTCGGGACGAGGTGGAACTCCTCGACGGGACGGTCCTGGAAATGTACACGTCTGCCATTCTGGGCAAGAACGGGGCCCAATACGGCAGGATCTGGACGTTCCACGACGTCACGCAACGGAAGCGCGTGGAAGAGGCGCTCAGAGAATCGGAGAACCTGTTCAGGGACCTCGCAGAAAAGTCGATCCTCGGCATCTCCCTTATTCAGGACGGCCTTTTCAGATACGTGAATGCCCAATTCGCAGCGATCCATGGCCGCACGGTCGAGGAGATGATGGATCGGCCCGCAACGCTGGAGAGCATCCTCCCGGAAGATGTACCCATGGTGTCAGAGGCCATGGGAAGGAACCGTTCAGCCGGCCACAGACCGATAGAGTTCAGGATCGTCCGAAAGGACGGCGAGGTGAGAACGGTACTCGCCTATGCGACCGCCATAACGCACCGGGGCACACCCGCCGTGATAGCCACCCTCCTCGACCTGACCGAGCGGAGGCGGGCAGAAGAGGCTGTCCGGGAGGACGAGGTGCTCCTCTCCCATGCAACGAATCTTGCCAAGATAGTCTATTGGGAGCTCGACGAGGTACGTGGGGAATTCACTTTCAATGATGCCTTCTACGCGCTGTACGGCACGACGGCGGCGCTGGAAGGCGGGTACAAGATGGACAAGGAAGAGTATATGAGGAGGTTCGTGCTCCCCGAAGACAGAGACGAAATGAAAAGGAGGGTGGTGGAGAACAAAATCAGTCAGGACGTGCCGGCAGACGTGGAGCATCGGGCCGTCCGACGCGACGGCGCCATCATGCGGGTAGTGACGCGGGTGAAGTTCTTCCGCGACGATGAGAACAGAATCGTAAGGATCGTGGGGGCGAACCAGGACATCACCGAGCGAAAGGGCGTCGAAGAGACACTCACCTGGAAGACGGCCTTTCTCGAGGCCCAGGTGAACTCCTCCCCCGACGGCATACTCGTCATCGACAGGCAGGGAAAGACCATTCTCCGCAACCAGCGCATGATGGACATATGGAAACTCCCTCCGCAGGCCGCAGAAGGATGGGACGATAGGGCGCAGCTGGAGCACGCCACTTCACTGACCGTGTGCCCGGAGGCATTCAGGGAGAAAGTCATCTTTCTTCTCCGCCACCCCAACGAGACGAGCCGCGATGAGGTGAGGCTCCAGGACGGCACTGTCATCGACATCTATTCCTGCCCTGTCATAAGCAAAGACGGGAACTACTACGGCCGCATATGGACGTTCCGCGACGTCACCGAGCTGAGACGCTATTGGGACATGCTGGAGAATCTCTCCACCACGGACGGCCTTACCGAGCTGCCCAACAGACGGAGGTTCAACGAATTCCTCAACCGGGAGTGGCGGCGTTCCATGCGCGATCAGACGCATCTCTCCCTCATCCTGATGGACATTGACTTTTTTAAGGAGTTCAATGACCATTACGGCCATCTCGCAGGGGATGATTGTCTGCGTCAGGTCGCGAGCGTGCTCAGCGAGATCGTACGGAGGCCAGGGGATCTGGCAGCACGGTTCGGCGGAGAGGAGTTCGCCTGTATTCTCCCGGACACCGACCTGAATGGCGCCACGAACATTGCGGGTAGCGTGAGGAACAAGATCGCGGAGGCGAATATACCCCACTTCTTCTCGTCCGTGGCAGACCACGTGACCCTGAGTTTCGGGGTAGCCACCCTGACCCCCGAAAACGGACAGATCCCCTCTAGATTGATCCAGCTGGCCGACGACCTCCTCTACTCGGCGAAGCAGAACGGCCGCGACCAGATCAGGAGTTGGCAGAAGCCGATGTTCCGCAAAAGGGCTTCCGTGAAGTAGCGATTGCCAGCGCTTGCCCGGTCGCCGTGGCCAGAAGACGAAAGGTTCGCCAATCGACGTCTATCCGGCTCCGTAGCCTTCCTCACCCGTCTTTCCCCGGAACACCCAGTAGCTGTAACCGGTATACAGAAGGACGAGGGGGAGAACGATGATTGCCCCCCAGAGCGTGAAAAGGAGGCTCTCCGGCTGAGCAGCCGCCTCCCAGATCTTAAGGGAGGGCGGGATGGCATAAGGATAGAGCGAGGCCGCGAGCCCGAAATAGCCGGAGAGAAAAAGAACGATAGCGCACGCGAGGGGGGCTGCCTGGCGGCGCTGTTTCACGCTTTTCGCGAGGGTGTAGGCGGCAGCCAATCCGAGGACTGGAAAGGTCCAGATGAAGTAGACCCGTGGCGGGCTAAGCCAGTGCGTCAGAACCTGGGGGTAGTGATAGGGCGTCCATACGGTTACGAGCACCATGAAGGCGAGCACGAGTTGGGTCGATCGAGAGACAAGGGCATAAGCCCGATCCTGGATGCTTCCCGTGGTCTTGAGCACGAGGTAACTTGACGCCAGCATGACGTAGCCCGGGATGAGGGCGATGCCCACCATGACGGAGAATGGATTGAGCCAGTCGAAAGGCCCACCGGCGAACTGCCGTCCCGATACAACGACCCCGGTGAGAACGCCCCCCAGGGTCAACCCTTGACTCACAACGGCCACGAGACTGCCTAGAAAGAACGCCCTTTCCCACGCCGCCTTTTTGCTGCTTTCAGCCCTGAACTCGAAGGCAACACCGCGAAAAATGAGGCCCATGATGAACGTGATCAGAGGCAGGTAGAGACCGCTCGAGAGCACGCCATAGACCACGGGAAAGGCGGCAAAGATGGCTCCGCCGCCGAAGAGGAGCCATGTCTGGTTTGCGTCCCACACTGGCGCGATGGTGCCGATCAGCACAGATCGGTCTTTTTCGCCGGCAAAGGCGCCAAAGAGCAGGGCCACGCCGAGACTGATCCCGTCCAGGATCACGTAAAGGATCATCGCGAGCCCAACGAGGGACGCCCATGCGCCGATCAGGAACACGAGGGCACCTCCCCGTGCCAGAAAGCAGGCTGCAGATAGGCCTTCCCCGAAAAAACAGAAGACCGACCTGATAAATGACCCTGCTGCAAGCAGCAGGGTATCCAGGACAACGAGCGAAGCGAGTCTTTGAGGGGGAGGCTCCGCAGGCTGATGCCTAGGAGGGGGCGACGCGAGCCCTTGCGACCCACGTGGCGAGGGGAGAAGCACGACCGAAAGGCCGCATGACGTGGGCGCCCCGCTAAGACAAGCTTTGAGCGGGGAGGCTCCGGCAGCTTTGCTGCCGGAGGGGGTGCTGAACCCCAACAAATGCCCGCGGAGCGAAGCGGAAGAAAGGGCCCCCTGCAGCAAGCTGCAGGGAATCGACAAGTTGAAATCACGGATTCTTCTCCCCCGTGTACAAAGTCGAAGGTTCGATGACCCTCACGCCCGCCGGCCTTATGCCGGCCGGGATCGGACTTGCCATGTCCGGGCCTCTCCAGAACGCCTTGAGCACATAGTAGACGTAGCTTGAGCCAATGGCAAGAAAGATGACCACAAAAAGCGCCAGGGACCAGACCACGGTACCCGCGCTTACGGGTGAGACTCCCTCTGCGGTGCGCAGGACGCCGTAGACGAGCCACGGCTGCCGACCCACCTCGGCGGTGATCCATCCCATCTCAACGGCCACCCACCCGAGGACCTGGATCACCGCAAGGGTCCAGAGAAAGGCCCTCTCCTTGAAGAGGCGCTTCCGTTTCCAGAGAATGGCAGCCCAGACCATGACCAAGAGAAAGAGAGACCCGATAGCCACCATGAGACGGAAAGACCCAAAAAGCAGAGGCACGTTCGGCCTGTCCTGCCTCGGAAACTCCTTGAGCCCAATAACCCGACCCGTGGGCGTATGGGTTACGAGAAGGCTGAGACCGTAGGGGACAGATATCTCAAAGAGGTTTCTTTCCCTGGCCGGATCGGGAAGTGCAACGATGGCGAAAGGCGCGCCGCCCTTGACGTTCGTCTCCCAGAGACCCTCCATTGCTGAGAGTTTCGCCGGTTGATAGCGAAAGACTTGCCGGCCGCTCGCGTCCCCAAGGTATACCTGGAGGGGGGCGAACAGGGCAGCGCTTATGAGAGCCACACCCATGGAGCGGCGGAAAAAGGCGACGTTGCGCTCTTTCAGCAGGAAAAACGCCCCGCATCCGGCAACGGCAAATGCCGATGTCTCAAAGGAAGCTATCACCATGTGGCTGAACCTGACGAGGGTCGAAGGATTCATGATGACGGCCCTAAAGCCGGCAGCCACAAGCTGCCCGTCCGCCATACGGAAGCCAGCCGGCGTCTGCATCCACGAATTCGCGGCCACGATCCATAGGGCCGAGAGAATGGATCCCCCCGCGACGAGACAGGTGGCCAGGAAGTGGACTACCCGATGGACGCGCCTCCAGCCGAAGAGCATGATACCGAGAAACCCTGCCTCCAGGAAGAAAGCGGTCAGCACCTCGAAGTAGAGGAGCGGAGCGAAGACATTGGCGCCCAGGGTAGAGAAGCGGGCCCAGTTGGTACCGAACTCGAATTCCATCACCACGCCGCTCACCACACCGACCGCAAAGTTGATGGCGAACACCTTGCCCCAGAACCGGCACATCCGGTAATAAAGCTCATCCTTCGCAGCAAGCCATAGGGCCTCGATGATCACGAGGTAGAGGCCGAGGCCGATGGTTGCCGTGGGGAAGACAATATGGAACATGATAGTCACGGCGAATTGAAGCCGCGACAGCAAGAGGGGATCGGACAAAAGGCTCATGCGCCTTTTCTCTCCTCGGCCGCAAGCCGATGGGCGTCGATAAGGACCCTGGCCTCGGGGGAATCAGCGACGCCGGACAAGAAATGCTCGATGATCTCTACTGTTCTTGATGCGAGCTCGGGGCCTGCGCCGAGGCGCTCGAGCGTATCGAGAAGCATTTGGGGACCTTGCGGGTCCGGGCCTTCGAGGAAGGGGTGGAGGTAGGCGGCGCACAGCACGAGAGCCGGCTCCGCCTTCTCTTCCCTGGCGACCTCCTCCGCGTGCCTCGCCACCTTGAGGACATGGGAGATCCTCTGGAAGTCCGATCCGAGGAGGCCCTTGACCTCCAGGGCTACGCGGTCCTTGAGGAGCTCATTGCGCTTTGCGAGCATCTCCGGCCCCAACACGCCTAGACAATCGGCCGCGTACCTGCAGTAAGCGGCACAGCCAAAATCCATCCGGGGATTGACGACCATCTTCCGGCAGCCCCTGCATCTCCTCGCGGCCTCATCCTTGAAGAATTCTACTTTTCTCCCGCAATGGGGGCAGTCGATATCAAAGATATCACCCGGCTTCCAGTACCTCGTATCTTGACCCGGACACCGCATAACCCCAATCCTAAAAGGAGGACGGTGGGGGCTTCCTTAAAGCCGCCCACCTGTCCATTCGGCCTTTTCTACCCGAGAATCGCCTTTAAGTCCTCGTCCGGCGTCGAAACCGGCGCTATGTTGAACGTCTTTACCAGCACGTCGAGAACGGCAGGCGTCACGAATGCGGGAAGGGACGGCCCGAGCTTGATATTCTTGATGCCGAGGGCAAAAAGCGCAAGCAGGATGGCCACCGCCTTCTGCTCATACCAGGATAGTACAAGGGAAAGGGGCAGCTCGTTCACGCCCACGTTGAATGCGCCGGCCAGGGCCTTGGCGATGGCCACCGCAGAGTACGCGTCATTGCACTGGCCCACGTCGAGGAGGCGGGGGATGCCGCCGATGTCTCCCAGGTCCTTGTCGAAAAAGCGGAACTTCCCGCAGGCAAGGGTGAGAACGACGCAGTCCTTCGGCACTTTCTCGACGAATTCCGTGTAGTAGTTGCGGCCCGGCTTTGCGCCGTCGCAGCCTGCCACGAGGAAGAAGTGGCGGATATTCTTGTTCTTCACCGCCTCGATGACCGTGCCGGCCACGCCCATTACTGCATTTCTCCCAAACCCCACCATGACCGATTTTCCGTTCCGGTCTTCGGCAAAACCCGGCATGGCGAGGGCCTTTGCGATCACCGGGGAAAAGTCGAGGTTAGTGATGTGGGGCACGCCAGGCCAGCCAACGACGCCCGTGGTAAAAATATTGTCCGCGTACGCCGGGGGCACCCTCATGAGGCAGTTGGTCGTCATGAGGATCGCCCCGGGAAACTCGGCAAACTCCTTCTGTTGATTCTGCCATGCCGTTCCGTAGTGACCGTAGAAATGGGGGTACTTCTTCAACTGGGGATAGCCGTGGGTGGGGAGCATCTCGCCGTGCGTATAGACATTGATGCCCTTGCCCTCGGTCTGTTTCAATAGCTCCTCAAGGTCCTTCAGATCGTGGCCCGAGATAAGGATGGCCTTGCCCTTTTTTACGCCGAGAGGCACCTTCGCGGGAGTAGGATGCCCATAGGTCCCAGTATTCCCCGCGTCGAGGAGCTCCATGGCCCGGATGTTCGTCTCTCCGGTCTTCATGGCGAGCCCTACCCAGTCGCCTAAGGGGATGTCGGTCCTTTCGATGGCGCTCAAGGCCTCCTCGATGAACTTGTACACGTTGTCGTCTTTCTGGCCCAGGATCCCCGCATGGTCTGCGTAGGCCGCCACCCCCTTGACGCCGAAGAGCACTATGTGCTTGAGGGAGCGGATGTTTTCGTCCTTGTCCATTGCCTGAAGGGGACCCAGTCTCTCCCCCTGGGCAACGAGGGCGTCCATGGAGCCCTCGGGCACGAAGGTCGCCGGCGCCGTGGCCAGATCGCCCTTCCCGCCCGCCGAGGTCACCTTCCCCTTCAGCTCGTCGCGGAGGGCCACGGTCCTGTTGACGAGGTCGGCGATTCTTGCGGCGTCGAAGTTTACGTTCGTGAGCGTGGAAAAGAGGGCCTTGCAGATGAAGGGGCCCACCCCTTGTTCATTGACGCCGACTTTCCGCCCCTCCTGGGCGACCTGTGAGAGCCCCTTGAGCGCATAGACGAGCAGATCCTGGAGAGCCGCCACATCGGGCTGCTTACCACAAACGCCAACCTTCGTGCATCCTTTCCCGCCTGCTGCCTGTTCACATTGATAGCAGAACATAGTCTTCTCCTTTCTCTTTCAGGAAAACTGCAAAGATGGCTTCGAGCCTCCCTGCAACCTTCTCGTTTTTTTCATATAGGCAGTATAATCGGCAGAGGTTGGGGCCGCCTTGACCTACGTCAAGAAAAGAGGAGATCTCGGTTCACTCCCTTAGGAATCGCGCGGTCTCTTCCGGTAGAGAAACGTTGATATACATGCCAGATCCCATCTCAAAACCGGCTGGAGTGGTCAGCCTCGGGACGATCTGAAGATGCCAATGGTAGTAGTCTTCCTGCTCATCCCTGATGGGCGCGGTACGGATCACATAGTTGAAATCAGGGTTGTTCAGCTTCGCGTGGAGCTTGAACAAGGTTGCCCTCAGGATCTTCGCAAAAGTCTTTGAATCCTCCATGGAGATGAGGCCGAAAGAG
>CAYZAF010000016.1:0-5275 GCA_964476435.1 uncultured Syntrophaceae bacterium | reverse complement strand
ACGCGACTGATTCCGAGGCAAAGAGCGTATGGTAGGGCGTTCTTGTTTGCGGAGCACCACACAACGAAACGAGAGGGCAGGAACCCGCGGCCACCACACGTACGGGGCCGCGGGTGGTGACGCAATCGAGCGTGAGCGAGTCTTCCGTCTAGACGGGTCAGCACCGGAGGCGCCTGGCGAATCGGAAGGAATAGTCCTCCACACGGACGGGTGCTTTCGCAGCCTTGGAGAGGCGATGGGGCAAAGGATTAGTGAAAATAGAGAGCCCTTCATCTCAATCGGTGCGTGGGCGAGTCTGGAGTGAAAACGGGTCAGCGCCGGAGGCGGGTAGCGTTTCGGAAGGAATAGCCCTCCACACGGAGGGGTGGTCTTGTTGTGCGTCAGCCCCATCAATTGACAGGCGCAGGCGCCCATGCTACCCTAGCGGTCTGTTATGGCCCGGATCGATATGTCCCTTCATCAGAACCGCTTCATCATGCTCGGCGTCATCCACCGGGACAGGGAGGTGGCCCCCCTGTTATCCCGATGGATGGAGGTCTGGGAGCCGGCCATCGTCACCCTGGAGCTCTCTCCCTACGGGTGCGCTTTCAGGAAATCGAAAGGGTTTGAGCTGAAAGAGAGGGTGCACAGGGCGGTGGAGGAGCTGCGGGCCCAAGGACGGCACATAGACGGCCGGGCCCTCGACGACGTCCTCGCCTACATCGACCTGCCGCCCGAGCTTATGGTCGCCGCGGACTTTGCAAAGAGACGGGGCATCCCCCTCCACCTCATCGACGTGGATCTCTATTCTCGCTCCCGCCTGAGGCACATAGACAAGCTGGTGAGCAGGGAAAACCTCTCGCACCTGCTCTGCGGAGCCGATCTCCGGGGCGCTGATCAGGAGAAAGCCCTGGCCCGCCTTTTCTTCAGGGGAGGCGTGAAACTCTTCCCCTATACGGAGGAGATGGCCGCGAGAGATACGCACATGCGGGACACCATTGCCGGATTGATGAAGCTCCACCATGGGCCCCGACTCCTCCACATCTGCGGCTGGCAGCACCTCGCGGACCCACGCAGCCTCTACGCTTCTCTCAATCCGACAAAGGTCTTCATCCATGACGAAACTCTTCGCCTTTGATCTGGGAAACGTCATCCTCCCCTTCGAGAACCGTCAAATAGCGGAGAAGCTCTATTGCCGGGCTGCCGAAAGAGAGACTTTCACCGCAGATGACATCTTCGCGTACCTCTTCGACCAGGACAAGGGCTCGGTAAACGGCTACGAGGAAGGCCTCTCTTCTTCCTACGAGTTTTTCCTCGACGTGAGGGATAAGTTCCGGCTGCAGCTCGAATTTGATGAATTCAGGGAGATATGGAACAATATCTTCCGGGAGAACATCGAGGTAAACGAGGCGATCGTCTATCTCAAGGCGAGGGGCTTCCCCCTATTTCTGCTGAGCAACACGAATGAGCTGCACTTTGCCCATGTGATCGAGCGCTATCCCATCGTCCACCTCATGGATGAATGGATACTCTCCTTTGAGGTAGGGGCGAAGAAGCCGGATAAGAGGATATACGACGCCATATTTGAGAAGATGGACGTGCGAAGGGAGGAAGTCTTCTACATCGATGACGTGGAAGAGTACGTGGAGCGGGCAAGGGCCATGGGCATAAGGGGGTACGTCTTCCGGGACGCAGCCGACCTGTGGAAGGCTCTAGGCGCCGAGGGGCTCTTTCGATGAGGGCGTTCGGATATCGGCCAATGAGCGCAAGAAAGCCATGATACCATACCCCCGCATCGACCCGGAAATCTTCCGCATTGGACCTGTTTCCGTGCGCTGGTACGGGATGATGTACGTCCTGGGGTTTGCATCATCCTATGGGCTGGTCATCTATCAGCTGAAGAAAAAAGCACTGGCCGTAACAAAGGCCCAGATCGACGATATCTATTTCTATCTCGTCCTCGGGCTGCTCGTGGGGGCCCGTCTTGGCTATGTCCTCTTCTATAACCTCTCCTATTACATAGGCCATCCCCTCGAGATATTCGTGCTTTGGCACGGCGGCATGTCGTTCCACGGCGGAGCGATCGGAACCTTCGCCCTGGGCTACTGGGCCATGCGGAGGAGAAAGGTGCCTTTTCTTCTGGTGGCCGACCTCGTCACGCCCACCATCCCTCTGGGTCTCTTTTTTGGCAGGATGGGCAACTTCATCAACGGCGAGCTTTACGGAAGGCCATCTCATGTGCCGTGGGCCATGATCTTCCCCGGCGCAGGCAATGTGGCGAGGCACCCTTCCCAGCTCTACGAGGGGCTCTTGGAGGGGCTCGTCCTTTTCACAATTCTTTGGCTCTACAAAGGGAAGAAGAAACGGGAGGGGGACGTTTTCGCCTTGTTTCTCATGCTCTATGCAATCTTCCGCATCTTCTGCGAGCTTTTCAGGGAGCCCGACGTACAGGTGGGCTTTCTCTTCGGGTTCCTCACGATGGGGCAGCTGTTGAGCCTGATCATGCTCGTCGTCGGTGCAGTCTTGAAATTCTTCTATCTACCCCGCTTTGGCACTGAGCGGACGCCCCGCCGCCGAAGCTGACCGGATCGGCGAAATGGGACCAGATCCGGCCAGCACCAGCAGGTTCCGCAGGCTCATCTACGATTTCTACGACGAGCACGGCCGCATCCTTCCTTGGCGTCTCACCCACGACCCTTACTGCGTGTTTATCTCCGAGGTGATGCTGCAGCAGACCCAGGTGGGGCGGGTGCAGGAGAAGTACGGAGAGTTCATCCAAGATTTCCCGGATTTCCCCGCCCTGGCAGACGCCCCTCTCGCGAGCGTGCTCCGCGTCTGGCAGGGGCTGGGCTACAATCGTAGAGCCCTGTGGCTCAAAGAGGCCGCCGCGGCCGTCATGGACCGCTTCTCCGGCTCCCTGCCAACATCCCCTGAGGCGCTCGCTACCCTGCCCGGCATCGGAGGTGCCACCGCCGCCTCCATCGCTGCCTTCGCCTTCAACAGGCCCGTTGTATTCATAGAGACGAACATCCGGAGCGTCTTCATTCACTTCTTCTTTCACGGCAAGAACGGGGTCCGGGACTCCGAGATCAAGGAGCTAGTAGCCGAAACCCTCGACCGGGACGATCCCCGGAGCTGGTACTATGCCCTCATGGATTACGGTGCCATGTTGAAAAAGACGGGGGAGAAGGGGCACCGGAGGAGCGCCGGCTACCGGAGACAATCACCGTTCCGCGGCTCCGACCGCCAGGTGCGGGGGGCCATCCTCAGGCTCCTCGTAGCGGGCCAGACCCTTTCCGAGACCTCCCTCATCGGGCTCCTCCAATCGCCTGCGGAGAAAGTCCGAAGGAACCTGAACGATTTGCAAAGCGAAGGCTTTGTAAGAGAGTCGGAAGAGGGTTATACCATAGTATGATTCAAGGGTCCCTCCTTACCTGACCGGAAGCGGCAAGGGAAGAAGGGCCATACGTGGATATCTCATGCATATCAAGCGGGTGACGACGGGGGCGGACTCTGCCTGGCGCAGGTTCAAGGAAGGGAACATAGCCTGCTTCGCCCAGCGTAGCTGGCGCGTGGCATGGCCCATGACGCTCATCATGTTCTTCGACTTCCTTATCGGCCTGACCGACGTGTTCGTGGCCGGAAGGATCGGTAGGGACATTCAGGCTGCTTACGGCTTCGTCATACAGATGTACATGGTCTCCATCATCGTGGCCAATGCTCTTACCGTGGGGACTGTCTCCGTCGTCTCCCGCCTCTTCACCTCAGGGAGGCAGAGAGAGCTCAACGACGCCGTCTTCTCGTCTGTCGCCGCCTCGGGGGCAGCAGGTGCGATTGTCGCGGTCCTCGGGATCCTGTTCAGCCCGGACCTGATCCGTCCGCTCAATATTCCTTCCCAGCTCAAACCCTTCTGCATACCCCTCATCAGGATATACTCGGCCGGCCTCCTCTTCGAGTACCTCCTCATTGCCTGCAACGGCGTGCTCAGGTCATGCGACATGATCAACAAGTCCCTCAGGACCATGGTGGTGGTCTGCTGCCTTAACGTGGGGCTCAACCTTCTCCTTGTCTTCGGGTCCCCCCTGGGCTACAGGGGCATAGCCTTTGCCACTGCCACGGCCGCCTTCGTGGGATGTCTGATGAACGTCAGGTACGCAAAGAGCATCGTGAAGGGTGCCCGCTCATTCTCCCGGTCGGTCATCCGCATGATCGCCAAGATCGGCTGGCCCATGGGCGCCCTCCAGGTCCTCTGGCAGCTGGGCGCTATGGCCCTCTTCCTCGTGTTGAGCGATCTGGCCGTGAACAGGATCGAAGTCATCGCCGCGTTTACGGCAGGTCTGCGCATCGAATCGGCCATCTTCCTGCCCGCCTTTGCCTTCAATATGGCGAATGCGGTGATCGTCGGAAACCTCCTGGGCGAGAAGAAGCAGGAAGAGGCTTACAGGAGCGGCCTCATAACCGCCCTCATAGGCGTCTCCGTTGTCGTGGTCCTCGTCATCATTGTGGTTTCGAACGCCCGCTGGATCACGTTGCTCCTCGCCTCCAATCCAATCGTCGCAAGAGAGAGCGTGCGGTACATCTACATCGCCATGATAAGCGAGCCCTTCATGGCATGGGGCATCATTCTGGGAGGGGGCATGAGCGGCGCCGGCGACACCAGGAGCGTGATGGTGCGGGTGGCTGCGAGCATCTGGTTCGTCAGGCTGCCCCTGGCCTACCTATTTGTCGTGCACTTCAACCTCGGACCCGCCGCGGTCTGGTGGTCCATGAATACGTCCCAGTTCGTCCAATCCTTTCTCCTCTACAGGCGGTACTCGCGAAAGCAGTGGTTGGCGGCATCGGAGGCTTGAGCTAGTGTTGTGTCAAACGGCCATCGTCGCATGAGCGAAGGACTTGTCCGCCTGAAAGACAGGATTGCCATGAAGAACGACACCACCGTCCGCTTTCGAAGGCTGTTCCTTCCGAAACGCTTGCGCCTCCGGTGCTGACCCGTCTACACGCAAGACTCGCTCACGCACCGATTGCGTACCCACCCGCGGCCCCTAAGTGGGCTCTGCCGCGGGTTCTTGCCCTTTAATTCCACTATGTGGTGCTCCGCAAACAGGAACGCCCTACGAGAGGGCTATCCCTCGGAATCAGGCGCGTGGACTATGGTGAAGCCCTGCGTCAGGGGACGCGGGGCTTACCCACCATTTCCGTCACGCTCGTCTTCCATTCACGGGTACCCCAGCACCTCCCGGCGATGCGAATCGAGAAGGAACAGCCTTTGCGCGGACGGAACCGTCATTCTGTCTTT
>CAYZAF010000015.1:0-8947 GCA_964476435.1 uncultured Syntrophaceae bacterium | reverse complement strand
GTGGGCCTCCACGATGATGTCTGAGGCCGGTCCGATCGTCTCTCTCACCGCTGTCAGACGTTCCTCGATGAGGTCCAAATAATAGGGCTTAAGGAGCCCTGTCGTTTCCTCGGAAGTGAAGTTCCTTCCGTCTCGGTCGTAGGTGAGAAAGTCGATCTTGATCGCGTCGAAGCCTTCTGCGAGGGCGAGCTCGCAGGCCGAAACGTATTCGTCCGTGGAGCTGCACTTGCCGAATTCCTTCGTCCAGCCTAATTGGAGTTGGCTCGCGTACGTCCTCAGCTTGTGGCGCTTCTTCCCGCCGAGGAGCCTGTATAGGGGGACGTTGAAGAACTTTCCTTTGATATCCCAAAGGGCCATGTCAATGGCACTGATGCCGGCGAAGGTCACAGGACCCCCGTTCTGTGCCCAGAAGGTTCCTTTGTACATCATGTCCCAGATGACTTCATTGTCCAACGGATCCATACCGATGATTTGGCCCGCTAAGTCCTTGACCATACCGAAAGCTGCGGGGGATCCTATCCCATAAGAGAGGGCGGCCTCCCCATAACCACAGAGCCCGTCATCCGTATTTACCCGGCAGACGACCGGGCGCCATGACATATTGCTTTTCACCTTGAGGGCCATTACATCGACACTCTTGATCCTCATGGGTATACCCCTTCCCTTTTGGCGTCCTAGCTCACCCTCTTCAGAAAAGCCTGGATCCTTTTCCACTCTTGCCTCGAGCGCCGATGACGAGTGACGGGCTCTCCGTCCTGGCTCACTTGTAAATCCTGCAGAGCGTACCCCTGACGTGAACAGAACCGCAGATCTTCTCCCTCGGCGGACCGTCGGTCATTCGACTCGAAGCATCCGAAGTCAGGCTCCTTCCTCTCGGGAAACCATCAGCCGTGCTCCGCGCGAAAACCACCCTCGGATCAATGCCCTCGACGAGCTTCACCCTGAGCCTCACCCGCTCTCCCTTCACCTGGGGCGTCTCGAGCCACACCCAATCCCCTCCGCTCAGGTCGATGTTTCGGGCAGCCTCAGGATTCATCTCGATCTGCGGGTCGGGCATCACGTAGTTGGCATCCTTGCCTAAAGCGTCTGAGAACTCACTGGCCCACGTTCCCTTCCATCCATGCAGGTATTTTATGTTCAAATTCGCCTCTTTCATCTGACGATCAGGGCGATGGCGTCCGTAGGTGCCCCTTCGATCAGCATGGCAGTTCATGTCGCGCTTTGACACTTTTTTCACGTCTTTCCATCGATCTGTTTAGGACAATTATATCGCCTGCCTCCTTCCTGTCAACATAAAACCATCCTACTGGGCGACACGCAGTTCTTGTTTTAAGATTATGCTTATTCGGCTAACCATAGAATAGTCTCCACGAGCCTTTGCCTCCTTTCTCGACCACCCATGGACTTCCGCGGACTCCCACCATTGCCACTGGAAAGCGTCGGTTACGCGTGACCCAGCGGGAGATGAGCGGCGACCCTGATCACCATGCTGACTCCGCCGGAGGCCACTGCCTTGCAGTAGCGCAGCATCCGGTCCGTGACCGAACCGTCAGGGTTGGCGAGCCCGTATACTGGGGAGCTTTGACTATCCGGTTCTTGAGCCGCACGTTGCCGATCATTCCCGGCTCAAGCAGCCTGGGATACTTTGTTTCCACGAATTTCTTCCCCGTCAAAATAGCGTCCTATCTTATCAAAACGGCGGTTGCCTCAGTTTCCCTTTAGTGCTTTCAGGACCCGCTCCGGGGTCATGGGCAGACGGGTGAGCCTGGCTCCCGTAGCATTGTAGATCGCATTCGCAATTGCCGGGGCAGTGGGACACATGGCGTTTTCCCCGATCCCTTTCGCTCCGAACGGTCCCTCCTGGTGGGGATCTTCCACGGTCATCGATTTCATCTTCTCCCCGCTGGGGACTTGTTGGGTGCTGCAGATTCGGTAGTCGTGCAGGTTCGGATTGAGCAGCTCCCCTTTGTCGCTGAAGACAAACCCTTCATACAGGGCGCTCCCTATGCCCATGCCGGCGCCCCCTTCGAGCTGAGCTTCACACATCTTGGGATTGATCGTTCTTCCCGTATCGAAGGCCGAGCAGAATCTCAATACTTTCACCATGCCCGTCTCCGTGTCCACAGCCACCTCTACCCCCTGGACACCATAATCGTAACTCATGGCAAGTTTTTCCCCCTGCCCGGTCTCGGTATCCTCCGCGCTCGGATGTCCCCAGAAGGTGGCCTTCCCTATGATCTCCCCGCCGCCCTCCAGGCAAGCTGCCATTTTCAACGCCCCTCTCGCTTCCCTGGCGGCCGGTAGAAAGAGGTCAGAAAAAGTCAGCCTCTCCTCCGGAAATTCCTTCACAAAAACAATTCCATCAGCGGTTTCAAGATTTCCGGGGGCCGTCTTCAGGATGGGGCCGGCGATCTCAAAGATCTGTTGTTTCGCGTCCTGGCCGGCCAGGCGAACTGCGTTGCCGATGTAGAGAGTGCTCCGGCTCGATGCAGAGCCGAAATCGTAGGGAACCCTCGCAGAATCTCCCCACACGATTTTGATCTTGTCCGGAGAAACCCTAAAGTCCTCGGCAGCGATCTGAGTGAGGACCGTATTCAAACCCTGGCCGCACTCGTCTCCCCCGTGAAATACCTCGATCGTGCCGTCCACGTGCACCTTGACCACGGCGGCCGACGCGGTATCTGCCATGGTATACTTGTTGCCGAGGGCGATCCCTTTCCCAAAACGGATACGCCCCTCAGGGGGCCGGGCCGGCTCGTCCAGACCGATCCAGTCCGCGGCCTTTCTCAAACATTCTTTTGCCCCGATGCTGTGAACTTTCTGACCCCGGACATCGATTTCGCCCTCATCGACCGTATTCTTCAACCGGAATTCGACAGGGTCCACGCCGAGCGCTTCAGCATCGATATCCATCTGCTGCTCTGTTGCCCAGAGAGCTTCCGCACTTCCGAAACCCCGCACCGGACCGACGCACGGCTCGTTCGTATAAACGCCGTAGGCATCCCATTTGTAGTTGGGCAGACGGTACTGAGAGGCGTGAAAAGCGCCGTTGCGAATGGTCAAAGGACCGTGGTCGGCATAAGCCCCGCAATTGACGATAACCTTCAGCTGCCGGGCCACAATGGTCCCATCTTTCTTAAGTCCGTCCTTGATGTAGATGATCTTGGGGAGCCTGTTCAGACCATCGATGAAGCACTCTTCGCGGGTATAGACCATCTTGACGGGTTTGCCGGTCTTCATCGCGGCGAGCGCCGCAAAGCGCTCCGGCCTGGCGGTGGTACCGAACGACGCTCCCAGGTAGCCGTTTCGGAGGCGTATCTTACTGGGCGGCATGCCAAAAGCCCGGCAGAGCGGCCCATGGTTTATGTAAAGGCGTCCCGAGGTCCATAGGGTGATGCTCCCGTCGCTTTCCGGATAGCAGACCGCGTTAAAGGGCTCGAGCTGGCAATGGATGATCCTGTCATTTTGAAACCTGTTCTCAATGATGAGGTCAGCCTCTTTAAATCCTCTCTCCACATCGCCCTTTCGGACTTTATGGTGCGTATGGACGTTAGGGCCGGGCAAGTCTTTTCCGAGATAACCGTAAATGGGGCGGTTGTATTTCTGGAGATCCGGATGGAGGATCACAGGGCAGTCCGGTTTCATCGCCTCTTCCGGGTCGAAGAGGGCGGGCAATTCCCGGTACTCCACTTCTATCAGCTCCAGCGCTTCTTCTGCAGCGTCCGCGCTGTCCGCTGCAACGACAGCCACGGCATCCCCCACGAATCGGACCCTCTCATGGCACAGGACATGCCGGTCGTCGATCATCATCCCGCTTCTCTGTTTGGGAGTCTCCTTGCCTGTCAGAACTGCCCGAACCCCTCTCAGCCGGCTTGCTTTCGAGGTATCTATCCTGAGAATCTCCGCATGGGCAAAGGGGCTGAATAGCACCTTTCCGTAAAGCATCCCCGGAACGCCTATCCCTTCTTCTGAAGCGTATTTGGCTTTTCCGGTGACCTTATCGAAGGCGTCTACTTTGATGACGCTCTTGCCGACTGTCGTAAGTTCCGTCATCTCTCCTCACACCTCTGCCTCTGTTTTATCTGCGGCGGCCATAACGGCCTCAATGATTTTGACGTACCCTGTGCATCGACACAAATTGCCGCTGAGATACTCCTTCACCTGCTCCTCCGTAGGTTTGGGGTTCTCGTCAAGCAGTGCTTTGGCCGTCATGATCATCCCCGGAGTGCAATACCCGCATTGAACCGCAAAATGGTTGATGAACGCCTCCTGGAGCGGATGCAATTCGTCTTTCCTGTTGGGACTGATCCCCTCAATGGTAACGATCTCTTTGCCTCTGGCTCGCATCGCCGGGTAAAGGCAGCTCTTGACCGCTTTTCCATCAATAAGCACCGTGCATGCGCCGCAGTCCCCTGTCTCGCAGCTGATCTTCGTCCCTGTCAGGCCTACCTGCTCCCGCAAGACCCGGGCCAGATTCCACCAAGGTTCGATCAGGACCTCATACGTATCGCCGTTTATCTGCAGCTCGATAAGCTTCTTCATTCTTTCGCCCGCTTGGAATTGACTCTTGGCTATTCCACCCCTTTCGTGGTGATTTCTCTCATAGCGCGAGCCGTCAGGACCCTCACCATCTCCTTTTTATATTCAAAGGAACCGCGGATGCTTCCCCGTCTTGGGTTCGCCTCGTCGGATGCGGCCTGGGCCGCCTGATCAATTAAGGCCTCGTCGATCTTCCGGGCCTTCAACACGTCCTCACCATTTCTTGCCCTTAGCGGCGTAGGCGCAACCGCGCCGAGCACGATCTTTGCGTCCTTGCAGGTCTTTCGATCCCGCTCCATGGTCACGAGAACGGTTATGTTGACAATGGCCAGGTCAATAGGCCCCCTTGGAGAGTGTTTGATGTAGGTACCCGAGGCGCCGGGGTCTAATCCGGGGACGACTATCTCCCGCAACAGCTCATCGGGTTGAAGAACCGTTTTGCCGACGCCGGTGAAGAAGTCTTCCAGCGGCACGCTCCTCTCTCCACCCGGTCCGGCGATTCTTACCTCCGACGATAGAGCCACCAGAACCTGGGATGTCTCCGCTGAGGGTAGAGCATTGCACAAATTGCCTCCCACGGTGGCAACGTTCCTTATGGCCACCGATCCGAGTTGGCCCGCAGCCTGGACGATGATCGGATATTTCTCTCGAAGCTCGAGAGAGGTCTCGAGATCTCGAATCGTGGTCAATGGCCCGATCTTGAGTCCCCGGCTATCGTCGAAGGTTACGTAGTCGAGACCAGGGATTCTGGTGATGTCGATAACGTACTCGGGCTTGATGGTTTTATACCTCATCTGAAGCATCAGGTCCGTGCCGCCGGCAATGATCTTTGACTTCCCCCTGTACCGGCTCAGCATCGCCAGGGCTTCGTCGATGCTTTCCGGCTCCAGATACTCAAATCTCATCTGCTCTCCCGGCAGTTGTCCGTATGAATCATAGGGTGATTCCCTTTTTCGTTCTGGATCTCAGCCATAACCTGTCTTCAGACCTATCCGCCAAGACTGACAAGACACAAAATGAAGGCCGCCCTTGGGCGGCCTTCTTCTGACGGATTCCGGTTTTCGATCCAAATCTGGCTACTGCGTCTCACCTCGCCTTTACCATGCCTGACCATACGCGGCCTACGATTTCTCCCTCCGCCAGGACTCAATATTCAGGCACGCTCAGCTTGTCCCTTGGCTTACCGAAGCCAAAGAGGACATAGGCAAGATTGGCTGGTTTGAGCATCAGCTTGATGAAAGTAAGAATGTCCTCGTGACTCATTGCCGCCCTCAGGTTCCATCCGACACTGGTTCTCAAGTTCATGACCAGAAACTCGTCTTTTACCTTGATGTCCGAGATCTTGCCCGTCATTTCCAGGGTGCCCATGAGCGCCGTAGACTTTATCCTCACCCTAGTGTCCCTCCTCTTGATGCGTTCCTTCCCCGGGCTAACCTGTCTAGGTCCCCTTGCTCAAAACTGCCTGGCCCAGAACGCAGCCTCGTGGACGGCGTAGCGCACGTTCCTGAACTTGACGCAGTCGCCGACGGAGTGCAGCTCCTTGACTTGCCCCTGGAGGGCGTCAAAGAGCGTCGTGACCGGTCTGTAACCGGCAGAGAAGATTACCGTGTCCGCCGGAATCTTCTGTTTCCTGCCTTCCGGATCGACCACGTGGACGACATCCGCCGTGATCTTCTCTACGTGGGCGCCGGTAAGCGCCTGCACGCCCAGCTTGGGCAGCAGGATCATCGCCATTATCGCCATATTCAGCACCTCCATATCGTAGCCCACGGAGTTTACGGCCTGTTCCTCGATGATGGTAACCTTTTCGGCCAGTTGTCTCTTCATCATCGTGTAGGCCAAATCCACACCGATTCGGTTTCCGCCTATCACTACCACGCTCTTTCCGACCGCCGCCTTTTTGGTCAACACCTCTTCTGGAGTGAAGACGTGGGGCATGGAGATGCCTGGAATATCGGGCGTGATGCGGTCGGGCGCGCCCATGGCAAGTACCACGACGTCGGCTCCAGCCGCTTTGACCGCCTGAGGGGTGGCCTCCGCGTTAAGATTGAACTTTACGCCGGCCTTCGTGCACTGGAGCACTAGCCAATCGCGGAACACGCCATATGACTCATTGGCCTCACAGAGCGCAAGAAACCTCATCTTGCCGCCTAGGTCGGCCTCCTTCTCCATGAGCGTCACGTCGTGGCCCCGTAACGCCGCTACTCTCGCGGCCTCGAGACCGCCAGGACCACCGCCTACGATGAGGACCTTCTTTGCCTCCGACGCAGGGCTTATGGCGTATTCTCTCTCTCTTCCAGTCTCGGGGTTTAAGGCGCATTCCACCTGGTTGTGCCCTATGATGCCCTCATCGTGGCAATGGTGGCAGCGTGTACAGAAACGGACCTCCTCTCTCTTGCCCTCCAGTACTTTGTTGAAGATGCCGGGGTCGCAAAGCGTCGGCTTCGCCAGCTGGACGATGTCGGCGTGGCCCTCCTCGAGATGCTTTTCCCAGCTGTCGGGGTCGTAGTCGCCGTGCGTTCGATGGACGACGGGAATCTTCAACGCCTTCTTGATGACATGTGTATGCGGCCACAAGCCGAATTTGGTATACTTCGAGTGTCCGGGCGATCGCTCGTCCGATGCGAATGTTTCGTACGTGCCGACAAACATGTCGAGATAGTCGCAGCTTGCCTCCTCCAGCGCCTTCGCAAAGGGCACGCTCTCCTCGAAAGTAATGCCGTCAGGGAGCCATTCATGGGCCACCATAACGTAGCCGAGAACGAAATCAGGACCGCATTTCTCCCGGATGCCCCTGACAATCTCCAGGGGCAATCTCATGCGATTCTCAAGGCTCCCGCCGTACTTGTCGGTCCTCTTGTTCGTATAGGGGGAGACAAACTGTTCCAGAAGATAAGCTGTGGCCCCGTGCACCAGAACGCCGTCGCAACCCACCTCTTTGACCCTCACTGCAGCCTCGATGAACTTCTCCCTCGTCTCCTCTATCTCTTCTATGCTCAACACGCGCGGCTGGAAGAGCCCGGTGCCGCCAAGCTTCATGCTCGGCACCCCCGAAGGCGAGACAGGGTTGTCCGAGAATGCCCCGACGTGAATGAGCTGGCCCAGGACCGGCACCCCGTTCCCGTTCAGGTGGATGGCCTCCACGAGCTTGTGGTACCAGGGCTGAAACTGGTTGCCGTCGAGCCGCAAAGTTGGCTCCGTCCAGCCGTACCGCGAGTCCACTGCCGTCGATTCGATCACTACCATTGCCGGCCCGCTTTTCGCTCGAGCAACGTAGTAATCGATCATCTGCTGGGTCACCTCCCCGTTGATCCCGGCCAACCTTGTCCACATGGGGCCCATGACTATGCGGTGTTTCAGTCTCAGGTTCCCTATCTGTATCGGTTTTCTCAAGTGCGGGTATGGTTCCATGTTCGATTGCCTCCTTTCACATTTTTTGATCTTCTGCGGCGTGTCTGCGGCATGCGTCAGACAACTACTTCAGTCTTATATAGTGGGTAGATTCAGTCCTATATCATGGGTATATAATGTGTACAGCGAACATGTCAAGCACTTTTTTATATCATGATTCTATGTTTCTTATATTAAGAAATCGGGATAGGGGAAGGCCTCGCGACCTTCGCCTTCCCATACCACCGCACATAGGAGTCCTTATACGGCGGTTCACGAAGCCTTGCCGACGAGTCGATGCTGGTTCGAAAGGCTCAAGGTCCACACTCCTCGAAGAAACGGTTCGGTCCGGACGTCTTTAAGTCGTGTCCTTCCGGAAACCGTAATCTTAGGGTAACCGGGCCCGGCTTTTTCAGGGTAAAGCTACGACCAAGCCTTGTGACGGCGCTCGCTTGGGTAGAGAACCCACGTGAACACGCCATTCATACCGAACTCAAGAGGTAGTTCCCCCATTGTGTAGGGACAATGCTGGCCATGGAGCGTTGGAGCATATTCGAGTGGCAACGAAATCCGGGAAAAGGACGGACAACAGTATTATTGGATGTTAAAAGGTTAGGTCAATATATGAAATTTTTATTGACAACAGTATTAGTGGATGTTAGAAGGTTAGTTTTATACATGAAATCAATGATCCGGGCACCAATGATCTCGAAGTCGGATCCTACTCGACCCTTTGAGTGTGCCGGATTGCTATCGTTCTACCCCAGCGCTTGTCGGGCAATTTTTCAGGCGTCAGACGGGAAGCACCGTAAGAGCAAACAAAACGACGAGGAGGAGCAGCCTGCATGAGGGCTTTCGACTATTTTGAATCGAAAACTGTTGCAGAGGCAACGAAGTATCTTCTTGATTACGGAGAAACGGCTCGCGTACTCGCGGGTGGTGTCGACTTGATACCGAGGATGAGGAAAGAGGATTTCAAGACAGACTGTGTGGTCAATATCCAGAGAATCCCCAACCT
>CAYZAF010000014.1:0-5096 GCA_964476435.1 uncultured Syntrophaceae bacterium | reverse complement strand
CACACCCGATCTTTTCATGCTGTCCCTCCTTTCAGAGTCTTTTTAAGAGAACCCTTTCTTAAGTCCGAAGAAAGGATCGATAGTAGCAGTAATCAACCGTACTTGTCAACAGACAATACTGTTCGTGAAAATAATCATTTGTAACGGGGGCTCAGGCCGGATGTGCCGGGCTATGCCTGGACGCGTGCCAGGTCGATTAGTGGACCGTCTTGCTCGAGATCTCGCTATATTTGTTCTATCTGGGCGATCTCCTCCGCCGTCAGCTTCAAGCCGGTCCCGCCAATGTTCGCGTCGAGTTGCTCCGGTCTCGTCGCGCCGGTGATGACCGTGCTCACCCAAGGATGCGAAATAAGCCAGGCAATAGCCAGATCGGCCGGGGCGACGCCTCGGCTTCTGCCAAATTGTTCGAGTCTGCCAAGTCTGTCCCAGTTCGCTTCCGTGAGAAATTTGCTGTACAACGGAACAAAGGCTTTTTTAGGTCTCTCCCCTGGCGCCGGCGGCAGGGGCTGCTCGTCGCGTCGGTATTTTCCCGTCAAGAAGCCGCCCGCCAGAGGCCCCCAGGGTATGACCCCCAGGCCGTGGGCCTTGCAGCAAGGGACGAGCTCCTCTTCGATCTTTCGATCAAAAAGATTATATTCCTGCTGGACGGTCACGAAAGCATTCAGATTGTCGACGCGGGAGGTCCAGAGCGCGTCGGAGAGCTGCCAGGCCGCAACATTCGAACAGCCTATGTAGCGCACCTTGCCGGCCTTAACCATATCGTCCAGCGCCCGCAGGGTCTCTTCGATGGGGGTCGTCGGATCGGGATAGTGCATCTGGTAAAGGTCGATATAGTCGGTTTTGAGCCTTTTCAGGCTCGCCTCCAGCGCCTTCACGACATACCACCGCGAGCCGCCACCCGCATTGACGCCATTTTCCCACTTCGTCCCGAACTTCGTGCCGATAACGACTTCTGTCCGCCTCCCCTGGAGCGCCCTGCCGATGTACTCCTCCGAACGCCCCTCTCCATATGAGTCGGAAGTGTCGATGAAATTGACGCCCAATTCAAGGCTGCGGTTAACTACCGCTGCCGAGGCCTGCTCGTCTATCCACCAGCCGAAGTTATTTGCCCCAAGTCCCAGAACGGATACTTTAAGGCCCGAACTGCCGAGAGTGCGATACTCCATCTGCCCCTCCCTTTCGCCGTTTTAGAAGGCGACCTCGCTCATGCGAGCCTCTTATTCTACCCGCGCTCATGCGGATAATCAACGATTCGGCGTAGTGACGTCTGACGAACAAAGGGCGATCTTGCGCCCTTTGGTGATGTTCGGCCTTCTTTTTCCGGGCTATGCATCCGCTTGGTTCCGCCAAATGATCGCCCAACGAAGGAACAGGTAGCGCATTTTGGTGGTTACAGTACGCTCTTTTTCGGCCTCAGCGCGAGACGGGAGCAGGTAAACGGGTGAGTGGTAATTCGATTCCGGATGGAAGTGTGATCTTTCTTCGAATGACGCAGAACCAACATTATTTACCAGCACCTACCTATTTACCCAGTGCTGAAACGCACGATTCGGCCCGAGTCGCTCATGCGTTGTCGTTTTTCTCTTGCATATTTCCGAGAAAAGGGGAGATCATATACAAATCCACTGAAGGAGGGCACCATGGCAAAGAAGGTGGGGGCAAAGGCAGCGGCGAAGAAACCGGTGGCAAAGAAGGCGACGAAGAAACCAGCGAAGGCTGCCGCAAAGAAGAAGTAATCCCGACATCCTCCGCCCCTGCCATCGGCGGGGGCGGAACGTTCTTCTCCCACAAACCACTCTCTGCTCGCGTACTTCTCTCCGAAGATTGCTCTATTCTTGTATGCCCTCGGGTGGCTCTCCTGTCGGTTTCCCGGTGTCGGGGTAAACGGGGAGGGTATCGCTTCTGCATCCCATACCACTGCATGCCGCAAGGCTCAGCCCGAACGCGAGCACGAGACCAAGGGCGCAGAGTTTCAGAAAGGTCATGGGTCACTCCTCTCGCATATAGTGGATTTGGGTGCTATGGTTCCTTTTCTCACAGGGCCGGTTCTTGAGTATTGATTGCGCGCAGGACCGCATCGACGTGAGGTGAATTCCCCCCTACAGGGTTTTTTTGAACGTAAGGAGTCCCAAGGCAGGCAGGGTCATCAGGATAGTGTCCTTCTCGATCTTCCCCACGATGACCCCCCCCTCTTTGGTGTTCACCCTGAGATCCCCGTGCTTGAGGTACCACACCACGGGGATTTCGGAGGAGGTGTCCTTGGACCCCACTCTCCAGAAGCCTTCCCCGTTCGCCTTGAGCTCGAGGACGATCTCCTGCTTCACCGTCTCGCTTGGCGCAGCCTTGTAGACCCCCGCGTATCTCTCCCTGGACTCGCAGGAGAGAAAGAGAAGGAGGCAGAGGGCAACCAAACATCCCTTCGTCATGGGCATCCCTTTCATGGAGCGGCAGTCCTCCTTATTCGGGGGAGATATCCCCCCCTGCCAAAAATGAACAGCCTGTCGTAGAGGAAGACGTGGAGGGTGAAGAGGAGGAGCATCATCTGTTCGCCGAGGTGCTTCCACCCTATGGGCTCGCCCACCGTGTCGTAGCACCCGCACGTGATCGACGAGCCCCAGTACATGTTCGTGAGGCCCATCACCGCGAACATGATGAGCATCAGACCGATGAGGGTCGCCGCAGCCTTGGTCCTGAGGCCTATGATGAGAAAGAGTCCGCTCACGAACTCGATCCACGGCAGGATAATTGCTCCTGTGTTGACAAACCAGTAAGGGATGAGCTGATACGCAGCCGTAGCCTCGGCGAACTGCGCGGGGCGGGGTATCTTGCCGACGCTCGCGCTCAAGAAGGAGTAGCCCACGTAGACCCTCAGGACAAGGGAGAGCCAGGGGCTCGTCACGATCCGCTTCACTTCTTCTCCTCCCACGTGTCCACAGGATAGCCCGCCTTCACCCACGCCGAGGTTCCTCCCTGCAGCACCTTGACATCCTTGTGGCCGCGGCGGAAGAGCTTCGAGGCGAGCTCCCAGTCGTAGCGCTTGCTGAAAGTCCCCCCGTACACGATCACCTTCTTCCCCTTCTGTTCGTCTTGAAAGGTCACCTCGTAGAGGATATCGGAGAGGGCGAGGGGCACGTTGATTGCCCCCCGGATGTGCTTCCTCTGATAGAAGCCTTCAGGCCCCGCGTCCACGATGACGGTATCACCCCTCTTTACCTCTTCCATCGCCTGGGCCGCGCTGATCGTGGAGACGGTTTTTCTGTCGGGCACGAAGGGGAGGACGGATATGCCGCTCGGGTTGGATGCGTTGAAGAGGAACGCGATGACGAGGCTCACCCCGATGAGGAGGACGAAATCAAAGGGGGAGAGGCGGGGCGCCTGGCGCTGCAGCTGCGCCTCCCTCTCGATGATCCTCTCGTCCCTCACAAGCCATCCCGACATCTGCTTCACAAAGGCGAGGGTGAGGCCGGGGACGTCCCTGAGGATGTGCTCGAACTGCTCCTTGGAGAGGACTATGAGGCGGGTCTCTTCCAGTGTCTCTACATTGGCCGACCTCGCCTCTCCGGTGAGGAGCGCCATCTCTCCGAAGCTCTCGCCCGCACCGAGGACCGAGAGCTCGGTCTCCAGGCCCCCGGCATCTTTTCTAAAAACCCTCACCTTCCCCGACTGGATGAGGTAGAACTTGTCGCCGGGGTCACCCTGCCTGAAGATGATCGTGCGCGGGGCGATGACCCGCTGCTCCAGGGCCCGGGTGAGCTCATCTCGTTTCTCCTGGGGCAACTGGCTGAAGACTGAAGTGCCGGGAGATTCTTCTTTAGGGTCTTTTCCCATAGGGAGCCTCTTGGATGGTAGCAGCGATTGCCGTTCTTGTCAATGATCGAATGGTGCGTTGCCGCGGAGATCGAACTTGCCGGGAAGCCCCCTGTGCTTCCTTCTCGCCAACGGTCCCGAGTGATGGTATACTGCCTCAATGACCACCCCGGTCGGAGGTGAGTGCGCCGGTGTCGCCTCTCGCGAGACACCGGGCTGGTCTTGGGGCAATACGATGAGGAATTGAAAATCCGTCGGGAGCCGCTTTGCCGCACGGGCATAAAGCCAGAACAAGGGGGTGTGCGTATGGTGAGACACGTGGCGTCGACCGTCCTTTTGGTGCTCATTGCCCTCAGCTGTGGCCTCGCAAGGGCGGATGATTCGCACTCGATGACGAAGGAGCAGCTCCGTGCCCTTTTGGGAAAGCCCGATGTCATCATCATCGATGTGCGGACGAACTACGACTGGGATACCAGCAAGGTGAAGATACCGGGGGCGGTGAGGGAGGAGGGCATGAAGTTCCCCTCCTGGATGAACAAGTACCCCAAGGACAAGACGCTCGTCTTGTACTGCGCCTGAGTGAACGATGCGACCAGTGTCAGTTTGACACAGGAATACCTCAAGGCGGGATGGACCAAGGTCTATTACTTGAAGGGCAGTACCCCGAAGGGCGCGTGGGACGACTGGGTCAAGGCGAAGTACCCGACGGTCCCCAAGTAGCCCCGATCTGCGAATAGGGGTCCTCTCTCCGGGAACGGGTGCGGGACCCGAACGATTCTCTCTTCAGCCTGTCTGCTTCGATAAGGGCAAGCCTCAGCGGTCCGCCCCGTCTTCCTTATTTCTTTTTTGCTTTCTTGGCAGGAGTCTTTCCTTCGTGCAGATCATCAAGAGCATTACCGCCAGGGAGATATTTCGCGCCCACACGGAGGTCAAGAAATGCTGTGGGGCGGAAAGTTCTGGACGAGTGGCTACCATCCGGATACAGTGGGACAATACGGCAACGAAAAAGTGATAAGAGAGTATGTGGAGAAGCAGGGCAGAACGTACCGCCAGATACATGGAGGCGCTATCGGGAGTGACATCCGCCAGGGTCGTTACCTCACGACGACCCGGTGACCCGTCAGGTAGATGACGATCACCACGAGAGCGGCGATGATGAGAAAGGCGACGAGGACATCCCCTCCGTCGCCTCCCACCTTGAGATCATCGAGCCGCTGCGCAAAATGGTGAATCTGTTCGTCGCTCATCAGGCTGAGCCGCGTCGCTATGTCGCCCGGGCTGAATCCCAG
>CAYZAF010000013.1:0-3045 GCA_964476435.1 uncultured Syntrophaceae bacterium | reverse complement strand
GGGGCCACGGCAACTTTATCCGGGTTGCTCAAGCCAGGATACTCCTGGAGCAGCCTATGCTGAGCTTCGGTCAGACGGCACAAGAAAGAGAGCCAATCGGCCAGCGGATGGCCTTGAGCCAGGGCAGAAAGGCGCTTGGCGCGATCCAAAAAGACGCGGGAAGGTTCGGGAAGGATTACAAGGGGGAAAGGCTCTATTGCTTGTTGCAGGGGATCGTGACGAGCTGGGTCGGTAACCATGGCTCACCCGCCCGTCATCTGGCGGTACCAGCGCTCGTGGTGCTGCCTTGCCCATGCGCGGGTCACTGTGCCGTAGAGCATGGCGTGGATCGTTCCCCTGGTCCAGATGGCCAGATAAACGTGGCCCAGGATAATGGCGATGGCAATCGCCCCTACTGCCGCGTGGACCACAGCGGCAACGCGAACGAGAGTCACGGGGAAGGTGAAGTAAGCGCGCCACATAATCACCCCGGAGAGCACCATGAGAAGAAGGCACGCGCTTATGGACCAGAACATGAGCTTCTGTCCCCCGTTGTATTTGCCCTGGGCCGGCATGGTGAGGTCATTGCCTCCAGCCATCTCCCGGATGCGCCTCACCCACTCCCAGTCGGCCGGCGTCATGCGGTTGAGGGCGCGGAACCGGACAAAAATGGAGGCAAAGCAAATCACGAGGGCCACACCGATGTAGGGGTGGAGGATGCGCGTCCACACGCCGCCGCCGAAAAGCTGGGTGAGCGGCCAGAAGAGGGGGTGGAAAAAGGAAAGGCCGGATAGGGCGATGAGGACAAAGGAGATCGCGACGATCCAGTGGTTCGACCGCTCCGAGGCGGAATAGCGCGTCAACTCTTTTGGATTGCCTGTCATGGGGCCTCATCCTCCTTTTCCTTGGAGACCTTGTTTGGACCCTTGGCCACGTAATGGAGGAAGCTACCGAGGGCTACGGCACCGAGGGCCGCCGCTGCAACGGGCTTGGCGATGCCCTTCCACAGACTGACGAGGGGACCGATGGCCGGCTCTGCGGCAAGACCGCTGTACAGCCCTGGCCGGTCCGCGTAATGGAGCACATACATGACGTGGGTACCGCCGACGCCGGCAGGGTCGTAGAGACCGGCTGATCCGAAGCCGCGCGCCTTCAGGTCGACAATCCGCTCGCTCGCGTACTCGCGCATCTGCTCCTTGGTGCCGAATTGGAGGGCCCCGGTCGGGCAGGACTTGATGCAGGCCGGCTCGATTCCCGCAGCCACCCTGTCGGAGCAGAGGGTACACTTATAGACCTTCCTGTCGTGGCCCGACAGGCGGGGGATGTTGAAGGGACAGCCGGTGATGCAGTAGCCGCAGCCGATACAGTTTTCCTCATGAAAGTCAACGATGCCGTTGGAATACTGGACGATGGCGCCCGGCGCGGGGCAGGCCTCGAGGCAGCCAGGCTCCTTGCAGTGCATGCAGCCATCTTTGCGAATGAGCCATTCCAGCGTGCTGCCTTGCCTTAGCTCGGCAAAGCGCATCACGGTCCAGGAGGAGGCTGACAGATCAAGGGGATTGTCGTAGACGCCCCTGGTGGTCCCCACGTGGTCGCGAACGTCGTTCCATTCCATGCAGGCCGCCTGGCAGGCCTTGCAGCCGATGCAGGTGGTGACGTCGATCAGCTTGGCGACTTCCTCGGTACGGCGTATCGACGGGCTTGGGGAGGTCGTTGCGGAACGGCGCACGATGTCGAGTGATTGTAACGCCATGGCAGCCTCCTTCAGGCCTTCTCGATGTTGACGAGGAATGACTTGAACTCCGGCGTCTGAGTATTGGCGTCACCCACGAAGGGCGTCAGTGTGTTCGTCAGATAGCCCTTCTTCGCCAAGCCTTTGAAGCCCCAGTGGATGGGAATGCCCACATGGTGCAGCTTCTTCCCGTTCACCGTGAGGGGCTGCAGCCTCATGGTCACGATTGCCACGGCCTTTATCTGGCCCCGCATCGAGCGCACCTTGACCATATCACCGTTCCCAATCCCTTTCTGCCTGGCCAGCTCCTCGTCGATCTCGACGAATTGCTGCGGCTGAAGCACCGAGTTTATGAGGCAGTGCTTCGTCCAGTAGTGGAAATGCTCGGTCAGGCGGTAGGTGGTGGCCGCGTAAGGGAAGTCCTTGGCAGTGCCGAAGGCCTCCCTGTCGTCCTTGAAGACCCGGGCTGCGGGGTTGCTCAGGGCGCTGGGATTCGTGTTGAGCGGATTGACCCCGATCGGCGACTCCAGTGGCTCGTAATGTTCGGGGAAAGGCCCGTCGGCCAGCTTGTCCACCGCGAAGAAGCGGGCCACCCCTTCAGGGTTCATGATGAAGGGTCCCATGCCCTCGGCGGGATCGGAATCGACCTTGAAGTCTGGCACATCGGAGCCGACCCATGCGCTGCCGTTCCACCAGACCTGCCGGCGCTTCGGATTCCAGGGTACACCCCTCGGGTCGCTGGAGGCGCGGTTGTATTGGATACGGCGGTTTGCCGGCCATGACCATGCCCAGTTGAGGGTCTGGCCGTTCCCGAAGGGATCGGAGTTGTCTCGCCGGGCCATCTGGTTGCCCGCCTGGGTCCACGCGCCGCTGTAGATCCAACAGCCGCACGAGGTGGAGCCGTCGTCCCGGAGCTGGGCGAAGCCATCCAATTGCTCGCCCGCCTTCCTGACGACCCTGGTCTTGTCCTTCGGATCGACCAGGTCAACGAGGGCCTTTCCGGAATATTCCCTTGCCAGCTCCTCGGAGGAGGGATCGCCGGCAATGCGGTAGGGCCAGGAGAGGTTGACGATGGGATCGGGGAATGCCCCTCCCTCGGCCTTGTAAAGCTCCCGGAGGCGGAAGAAGATGAGGGCCATGATGGTGGTGGAGACCTTCCCCTCCCCCGGCGGCTCGACCCCCTTCCAATGCCACTGCAGCCACCGGCCCGAGTTGACGAGGGAGCCATCCTCCTCTGCAAAGCAGCCGCAGGGGAGGCGAAAGACAACGGTCTGGACCTTTGCCGGGTCGACATCGTTGTATTCGCCGAAATTGCGCCAGAACTCGGAGGTCTC
>CAYZAF010000012.1:0-7811 GCA_964476435.1 uncultured Syntrophaceae bacterium | reverse complement strand
CTCGCACCGTATCTCGTGACCGCTTTCCTGCTTTTGATCCTGCCTGCCTTTCTCTCTTCCTACTACCTGGACATGCTCACGAAGGTCCTTATCTTTGCCATCTTTGCCGCGAGCCTGGACCTGCTCATGGGCTATACGGGGCTCTTCTCCATGGGGCACGCCGCATTCCTGGGGGTGGCAGGCTATTGCGTAGGCATCCTGTCGATTCATCTAGGCATCGACGTTTTCTGGATACTGCTGCCTGCAGCTCTCTTCCTGGTCCTCGTGGCTGCAGCCGTCATCGGCTATATCTCGCTTAGGGTGTCCGGCGTCTATTTCCTCCTCGTGACGCTGGCCTTTGGACAGCTCCTGTCGATCGTGGCGAACAAGTGGTTCAAGGTCACCGGGGGATCGGACGGGCTGGTGGGCATCATGCCCCCCAATCTCGGCATCCCCGGGTTCATGGTTACGAGCATTGCCTTCTACTATCTCGTTTTCATCATTTTCGTCGTCTCCTTTCTCCTCCTGTACCGGATCGTCGCGTCTTCCTTCGGGAGGACCCTCGTGGGCATCAGGGAGAACGAATTGCGCATGAGGAGCCTCGGTTACAACACGTGGGCGCTGAAGTATGCCGCCGTTGTCATAGGCGGCATATTTGCCGGCGTGGCCGGGGTCCTTTATGCCTACTTTTACGGGGCAATGGTGCCGGGAACCATGGCGATCGAGATGTCGACGGCGGTCATGCTCATGGTGATCATCGGAGGTCCGGGCACCCTCTTCGGTCCCTTTGTCGGGGCTGTGCTCGTGGTGCTGGTCGAACATTTCGCGAGGATCTACGTTGCGGAGCGGTGGCCTCTCATCCTGGGAGGCATCTTCGTCGTGTGCGTCATGCTCGTTCCCAATGGGTTTGCGAGCTATCTCTCCAGATACTGGAGGATGGTGAGGTTCGGCCGGAGAATTCCGGTTCCGGATAAAGAAGGGGTTCCGCCATGCCGGTAGTCAAGGTCGAGGGTCTCTACAAAAGCTTCGGCGGCCTCACGGTCCTCCAGAACATCTCCTTTCGCGTCGAACGGGGCGAGAAGATCGCGATCATCGGGCCCAACGGCGCGGGAAAGACGACCCTTTTCAACGTGTTGGGCGGCCAGTTGTCCGCCACTGGTGGCCGTATCTTCCTCCAGGACAGAGAAATCACCAACCTCACGCCGGACCGCCGCCTCCACCTCGGGCTCGCCCGTTCGTATCAGCTGAACAACCTTTTTTTCAAGCTATCCCTGCTCGACAACATGCTGCTCGCCCTCCACGGCGCTGAAAAATCTCACTTCCAGATGTTTCGCTCCCTCGACGACAGGGAAGACCTCCTCGCCGCCGGCCGTCATCTCCTGGAGCAGGTGGGCCTGTGGGAAAGACGGGACGATTCCGTGGCAACCCTATCCTATGGAGATCAGCGCCTTGTGGAGATCGCGCTTGCCCTGGCGTCAAAGCCGCAGATAGTCATACTCGACGAGCCGAGCGCCGGACTGCCCACGGCAGAGGCGGCTCTTTTTGCGAGTAAGATCCGCACCCTCTCCGGGGAGGCCACCCTTCTCTTTTGCGCCCATGATATGGACCTCGTATTCAATCTGGCTGACAGGATCATGGTGCTCTACTTCGGGGAGATCATAGCCCAGGGAATGCCCCAGGAGATCAAGGCCAACCCTCGGGTCCAGGAGATCTACCTGGGGAGCGAGGAACCCTAAACGAGATGCTCGAAATAACAAACATCGATACCTACTACGGGGAAAGACATGTGCTCTATGGGGTCTCCCTCAAGATACCCCACGGTTCCATCGTTGCCATGCTGGGCCGCAACGGTATGGGTAAAACAACCATCATCAGGAGCATCATGGGCCTGACCCCTCCGCGAAACGGTGAAATCCGTTTCAACGGAGAGGATATCAGCCATTTGGAGCCGAACCAGATCGCCCGAAAAGGCATCGCTTTAGTCCCTCAAGGCCGCGGCATCTTTCCCTCTCTGAGCGTAAAGGAGAACTGTACCATCGCCGCGAGAAACTGCGACAAGGCAGGGGCCTGGACACTCGAGAGGATACACGAGGCCTTCCCCATACTGAAACGACGGGCCAGGCTGTATGGCAACCTCCTCAGCGGGGGAGAGCAGCAGATGCTCGCCATCGCCCGCGCCCTGATGACCAACCCGGATACGCTCATAATGGATGAACCGTCGGAAGGCCTGGCGCCTTTGGTGGTACGGGAGATCAGCGAAATCATCAGTCAGCTCAGGGGCGCCCACTCGGTCCTTTTGGCCGAGCAGAATATCAACATGGCCCTCGGGATAGCCGACTACGTGTACATAATCAGCAAAGGCTCGGTCGTCTATGAATCGACGCCCCAGGAGCTAAAGAACAACATGGATGTCAAGAGCAGGTTCCTGGGTGTCTAGCCAATTGTCTTTTTTCATGAGATCGGCGGCCACGGGAAGATAGGGGTGAGGCGATGTTGAGAGTCTGTATCGATATAGGAGGGACCTTCACCGATGCGGTATTGATCGACCATGAAGGTTCAACCCACGAGTACAAGGTGCCTACCACACCATCCGATTTCTCGGAAGGGATCATGCATTCTTTGAGAGAAGCTGCACGGAGTCGTAACGAGCCTTTTGACCGGTTCATCGGCGACATCGACCTGATCATACACGGAACCACTATTGCCACAAACGCCCTGGTCCAGAGGAAGGTTTCCCGCACTGCCCTCATCACGACGAAGGGCTTCAGGGATATCATAGAGATGCGCCGGGCCCTCAAGATCGACACGAGGTCCATGTACGAGGCCTTCATTCCCCCCTACGTGCCCATCGTGCCGCGCTACTTGCGCTTCACCGTGGACGAGTCCATCCTGACCAGCGGCGAGATGGCCAGGCCCCTGGATGAGGAAGGGTTGGCCGACGTAATCGAAAAGATCAAGAAGGAACAAGTGGAGGCCATCGCCATCTGTTTCATAAACTCCTATGTCAATCCGGAGAACGAGAAGAGGGCCGCGAGAATCTGCAAGGAGAAGCTTCCCGATGTCTTTGTTCAGTATTCGAGTGAAATCCTCCCTCAGATGGGGGAGTATGCGCGGGAGAGCACGTGCGTCGTGAGCGCGTGCGTGGGCCCGGTGGTAGAGAGGTACCTCACGAACCTGGACAACAAGCTGAAATGCTCAGGTTTCGGGGGGCAGCTGCTCATCATGCAGGTCAACCAGCTCGCCCAATCCGTGCCCGGGCTGATCAAGAAGCCCGTCTATCTGCTCGGGTCAGGTCCCTCGGCAGCCCCTCCCGGCAGCGCCTATCTCGGCAGGGCAATCAACGAGCTGAACATGGTGACGGCGGACATGGGAGGCACCACTTTGGACGCGGCCTTGATCAGAAGCGGCGAGGTGGTGCTCGCCTCGGGCAGATGGTTCGGCGACGACAAGGTGGGCATCAAGGTTGCCGACGTGAGCAGCATAGGCGCCGGCGGAGGCAGCATCGCATGGTTTGACTCTCTCGGCCTGCTCCGGGTCGGGCCCTTAAGCGCATCGGCAGATCCCGGTCCGGCGTGCTACAACAAGGGCGGGGCAGAGCCGACCGTGACGGATGCCGCAGTCGTGCTCGGCTATCTCCCCGTCGACTTCTTCTGCGGCGGCAGGGTGCCTCTGAGCATGGATCTCGCGAGAACTGCGGTCAAAAAGATTGCTGACCCCATGCACCTCTCGATAGAGGAGGCGGCTCAGGCCATATTCACGACCATCAATGCCACCATGGCCGATGAGATAACGAGGATCACCACGAAGATGGGGTATGACATCAGAGATTTCAGCCTTGTGGCCTGCGGGGGCGGCGGCGCCATGTGCGGCGCGTTCTGGGCCGATCTCACGAACTGCAAGAACGTGATCGTGCCTAACTACGCTTCGTCCTTCTGCGCATGGAGCATGTTCACCCTCGATATCGGGCGCGATTACGTGCGCTCATACATCCGCCAGGTGAGCGCATCGAAGTCTGACGAGATCAACCTTCTGTTCGAAGAGATGTTGCGCGAGGCCTTGGGGGAGCTGAAAATCTTCAACGTGACGAGGGAAGATCTCATCGTCGCCAAGTCGGCCGATTTCCGGTATGTCGGCCAGTACCACGAAGTTGAGATGGACTTGCCGCAATCGACCATCACGAATGAGGACATCGCCCACCTGGGCACGGCATTCCATCAGAAGCATGAGGCGCTCTACACCTTTTCCCTGCCCTGGGTTCCCGTCGAGATGCGGGTTCTCAGGCTCGTGGCCAAGGTGAAGGGGGAGAAAATAGAGCTGAAAAAGATATCGAGAGGGGCGAAGAACCCCGGGAAGGCCCTCAAACGGAGGAGGCAATGTTTCTTCGACAACGCCTATGTGGAGACGCCTGTCTACGACAGCGGGGGGTTGAAGGCGGGAAACGTTGTCACGGGGCCTGCCATCATCGAAGTCCCAACGACCACGGCAGTGATTCCACGGGGCTTCACCTGCACTGTCGATGACTTCAACAACTATGTCATGACGAGGGGTAAGAAGAGATGACTCAGGGAAGAAAGCAGGTTGATCCCATAACCGTGGCAACGACGTGGCACTTTCTCCAGAGGGTATGCCGGGAGATGCGCGATACCGTCGAGCGGACGGCGACAAATGTCTTGATCACCACGCTCCATGACATGGCTTACGGCATCTGGGATGCTCAAGGCAGGGCAATAGCCATTCCCGAGGGTTTTCCCTGCCGCCTCATATCGAGCAGCTTTCCCATCAGAGCGGTGATCAAGCAATTCGGCAATGACATCCGTCCGGGCGACATCTATCTGACAAATCACCCTTTCAAGGCAGGAGCGGTGCACCTGCCGGACTGGGTCTTTATTCGCCCCATTTTCTACAGGGATGAGCTGCTCTTCTTCAATTGCATGGGTGCCCACATGCCGGACAGCGGAGGCGCGAGGCCTGGGGCCTTCTTCCTCGCCTTTGACGCCGTTGCCGAGGGCCTCAACATCCCCCCCATCAAGCTGGTGGAGAAAGGGCGCATGAGGGAGGACATACTGGAATTCATCCTCAGCAACAACCGCTTGCCTGACATGATGCGGCGGGAGATACGCGCCCTCATCGGCAGCACAGGGATAGCCGAGAGGAGGCTTGTCGAGCTGCTCGAGAGGTACGGGAGGGAAACCGTTCTCGGGAGCATAGAGGAGATGATCGACCGCACGGAAAAGGCGGTGCGGGCCGAGATCGCCACGTGGCCCGGCGGCACCTATTACGGGGAGGCCAAGACTGACGATGATGGCGCCGATTTAGGCAGACCAGTCACGGTGAGGTGCACCCTTCACATTCGCGACGGCGAGCTGACCTTCGATTTCTCCGACAGCGACCCTCAGACGGACAGGGGCAACATAAACGCCTTCTACTCGATGACCATGAGCGACACCATGAGCACCTGTTTCCTCTTCCTCGATCCTGCGCTCAGCGCCTACCACAACGAGGGAAGCCTGAAGGCTATCCATGTCATCGCCCGGGAAGGCACGGTGGTTAACGCGCGGCCCGGGTCTCGAACGGCGCTCTCCCCATCCATCACGGGCACCATGGTCATCGAATGCGTCTCCTCTGTGCTCTCCCAGGCTTTGCCAGGCCGCGCCATCGCGCCTTACGGCAAGGCCCTTCACCTCATGTTCATCGGCAAGGAGCCGAAAACCGACGGGATGTACGTCTATATCTCCTTCTGTCCCGGCGGCGGGGCCGGGGCGGTCACGAACTACGACGGGTACCAATGCTGCACGGACATGGGCGCCCTCGGTGTTGTCGCCAAAGCAGACGCAGAGGAAGAGATGGTGAGGTTCCCCTGGAGGGTAACGAAATACGAGTTTCTCACTGATTCCGCTGGGGCCGGGAAGTGGCGCGGCGCGCCGGGGATATGGTGGGAGGGCGTCAATGAGAGCGGCGATTGCACCTCCACGATGGGACCATGCGACGGGTGGTACACGCAAGGCCAGGGGCAGCAGGGCGGATATCCGACGCCCTTCAATTGCTGCTACATACTGAGAGGAGACGAGCGCATCGATGTCTCTCAGCCCCACGTCATACAGGACATATCGGCAGGCGACGCCTTTGTTTGCAAGAGCGGCGGCGGAGCAGGGGTAGGTCTGCCAGAGGAGCGAGACCCTGAAGCGGTGGCCCTGGACGTCAAGAATGAAATCGTCTCCGTGGAGGCGGCAAGGGATATCTATAGGGTCGCGGTGAGGCCTGATACGCTCGAAGTCGACGCGGAGGCGACTCGCCGGCTGCGGGGCGAGCGATAGGCTTCCGGTAAGTCTGGGGACGTCTTGAGAAGGCAATGCGCTTGCGAAGGAGGGTGGACGACAATGGCGTACGAGTATGCGAAACAGGCTGACAATGTCTACATGATCGACACGATGATGTTCGGGTTCGATCGGTTCCAGTCATCCTATGTGGTCAAGGGGGACGAGATCGCGCTCATAGATACGGGCGCGCCCTTGTCCCTGGGGGTTGTCCGGGCTGCCATCGAAGGCCTCGGCTTTTCAGTTCAGGACATCTCCCACATATTCGTCACCCACGCCGAGCACCCTGATCATGGCGGAAACGTCGGTTCCCTCTTGAAGGAGAATTCGAAGGCGAAGGTCTATGTCACCCCTTTAGGAGCGGAGTACCTCATCCACCCCGATATCGAGGCGGCCAAGAGGAAGGCGAACCTTTCGCCGCAAATGGCTGCCCGCTTCGGGGAGATGGCACCGGTACCCCCATCGCGCATCGAGTATGTGAGGGAAGGAGACGTCCTCGATCTCGGCAAAGGCGAGAGACTGCAGGTGATGATTACCCCTGGACATCAGCCCAGCGGCATGGTGATCCTTGAGGAGAAGAACAGGGGGCTCTTCGTCAATGATTTGGCAGGGGCCTATTTTGCCGACGCCGGGGCATCGTTCATATTTACCCCCTACCGGTCTGACGTCAGGGTTTCCATGGCATCCCTCGCAAGGGTGAAAGATCTTTCCCTCTCTCGACTCTACTTGGGTCACTTCGGCATATGCGACGCGCCGGGGGAGGTGCTCGACAACGCCCTGGACAAGATGCGGCAGCTTCTCGAAATAGGAGCGCCTTGCAAAGACGAGGATGACAGGGAAAGAATCGTGCAGAGCGCGACGGCCATCAGGATGGCAGAGGCGGAAAAGCTAAAAAGCACCAGGGGGATGAGCCTCTACCGATACCTGAGCGAGGAGCTCATCCCCTCCATGTCCCGGGCCTTCGCGACTTACTGCGGGGGGCTTTCGTAGGGATCGGGGCGGTCAGCCCGCCTTGTAGACTCTGCAAAGGTAGCACTTGAGCGGCTCCGCTCCCGTGTCAGGATCGAAATGCTCGTCGCCGTAAAGGAGGTTGACGCAAGATTCCTTCCATCCGTAGGCCGGCGGAGGGGCTTCAGGGCGCCACCACGCATGGTCGGCGTTGACCACGTCGGGCGCGATGCCGTCAGAGAGCCTTGCTCTGAACCTCGCACGGCCATGGGGAGATTCCAGATGCACCCAGTCTCCGTCTGAAATGCCGAGGCGTGCCGCAGCCTTCGGATGGATCTCCACGATCGGATCAGGGTGCCTTTTGCGCAGGGATTGGACCTGGTGCATCTCCGAGTGAAAGAATTCCAGCTTTTTGGTACCAGACATGAGGATGAAGGGATATTCCCGGAAGAGCTCCGGTGTGGCTATTGGTGACAGGGGGGGTTCAACGTAAACCGGCAGGGGGGGTCGGCCTTCCTGCTCCATCACGTTGGAATAGAACTCGAACTTACCCGAGGGGGTGCGGAAGCC
>CAYZAF010000011.1:0-11378 GCA_964476435.1 uncultured Syntrophaceae bacterium | reverse complement strand
ATTTTGTGTAGGTTGTTAAAATCATGGGAGGTCATGTTGATTTTATTCTTAATTCTATTTTCTCCACAGTGTCTTTTAACTCTTTTTTCACGCTTATCTCGTCCTCGATCCTCTTGATCGAGTGAATGACCGTCGCGTGATCTTTTCCTCCGAACTTCTCGCCGATACTCACCAGGGAGCTGCTGGTGAGCTTCCGGGCCAGGTAGATGGCAATCTGTCTCGGAGTCATGATCGATTTGACCCTCTTCGTAGACTTCATGTCGGATGCCTTAACGGAGAAGTGCCCTGCCACCTCCTTGATGATCATATCAATGGTAATTTCCTTCTTCTTGTCCTTAATGATGTGTCCCATTACCTCCTTGGCCAGATCCATAGTCACGGGCACGTTGTGGAGGGAGGCAAATGCGCTCAAGCGGATAAGGGAGCCTTCGAGGACGCGGATATTATGTTCGATGTTGGAGGCGAGATAGAAGGCCACATCCTGGGGAAGCGTGACGTTCTCTAATTCTGCCTTCTTATTGAGTATAGCAACCTTGGTTTCCAAGTCAGGCGGCTGAATATCGGCGATCAGGCCCCATTCGAAGCGGGATCGAAGGCGCTCCTCAAAATTAGGGATCTCCCCTGGAAACTTGTCGCTTGTCACGACGATCTGCTTAGCGCTGTCATACAGGGCATTGAAAGTATGGAAGAACTCTGCCTGGGTCCGCTCTTTTCCGGCAATAAACTGTATATCGTCTATGAGAAGGACGTCCATTCTCCGGAACCGGTTTCTGAAGTCATCCATCTTCTCGAAGCGCAAGGAATTGACGAGCTCATTAGTGAACTCTTCCGCCGTTATGTAACAGATGCGGTTACCATTCATCGCATGGCGGGAAAGGAGGAAATTGCCGATCGCGTTGAGGAGATGGGTTTTTCCGAGGCCGACCCCTCCATAAATAAAGAGGGGATTATATACTTTTCCCGGGTTGTTGGCTACGGCAAGGCATGCGGCATTGGCAAACTGATTGCTCGAGCCCACAACGAAGTTCTCAAACGTATACTTCGGTTTGAAAAGATCTGACGCTATCTGCTTCTTAGGGATGACATTCTTCTTTTCGATCTTAACTTCTTCCTTCTTGAGCAGGTATTCTATTTTTACCTCTCCCTTGGTGAGTTCCTTCAGGAGGTTCTTAAAAAGGGGCTCGAAGTTGTCGACGATCCAGTCGCGGAAAAAGGCATTGGGAATGACGATTGAGCAGACCCCGTCGCTACAGTCCAGGAACCTTATGGGCTCTATCCATGTCTTGAAATTGTCCTCGCTCACCAGCTGGGCGAGGCGCGGTTTTATTTGCGAGCTGACGGTATCCATGTCAAGGGTTCGATTTTGAACATGTTTTCAACATTTGTGGAAAACTTTTGGCTTCCTGCGGAAAGGAACCTAACTATTTTACAATAAGAGAGACTCTTTTTCAATGGTCTTTCGAAGCCGCCCCATCCCAGGAGCCCTAGTCCCGGAGAAATCGGATCTTGAAGTTCCTGCCCAGCGTGCGCTGCCGGCACGCTCAAGCAAAGCCTGCGGTTAGGGTGCTTTCCATATCCGCCTTGCGCCTGCCCATTTTCGCCCATATTCGGTCCCCCAGCGAGGGACTAGAAGAGCATTACCGCCGGTGAGTGACACTCTCGACGTAAAACACGGCCGAGAAAGAGAGATGAAGGTGTCGTCTCCGTCATTTTTTTAAATAGACGAGATCGGTTGGGGAAAAATCTGCTGCCCTCGTGGCAGTGGCCCACGAGGCATCGATTCCGAAGACCTCGGAGACCTCCAGTTCTCCTTTATAGCTTCCTTTAGTCATTCCCAGGGGCTGGTTCGTGCCCTTGTCGACAATCTCTTCCCCAGGGGCATACACTTCGAGGACGTCCCCCTTTTGGAGGCCTGAGAGCCTGCCTGCATTGAGAAAGATCTTGTCGTGGTCCACACCGGCAATGCGCCCGTGCCAGTCCATACTGAGAACGGCCTTGAGGAGGTCTTCGGAGATGAGCTCTAAGGCTAGGTCAATGGCTTTTACTTTTACCGTCTCCGAGGCCATGTCCCCCTGCTCCCTCGTGAGAAAGACAGGGTTGCGGCCGCTCAACTGCCGCAGGATCTTGCCGGTTTCTGTATTGTAGATATCGAGAGAAATCTTTGACATGGCCGTGGAGACTTCCTTCTCGCCCTTCCCCTCGACCCTTGAGGTACTGATATAGACGTCGGACAGGGAGCCCTTGATCAATGCCTGGACGCCGTAAAGCTCGTTAAGGGCCTCCATGGCCTTGGGACTTGACAAGTCGCCCGCGATATCGATGGTGTGAGGATCGATGCAAATGATTGCGCCCGAGCTTTCGAGACGCCTCACGACCCTCTGCGTGGCGAGATCATCGAGGTGCTCATTCTGATAGTTTGTTTGATCGGACAAGGGCAGGACGAGCACCCTTCTTTTCATCTTCGGCGAAGCGTAGGTGAACGTGGGCACCGGAGATTGGAGGTAGGGCAGGTAAGGCAGGCCGCCTGGGGCTGCTGCGTACGCCACCTGGCCGCCCTGAGGCGCCGCATTCTGCTTCTTGAGATCTTCCTCAAGCTTGGCCATGCGCATTTCGAGCTGGTCGCGCTCCTGCTTGTTCATCCCCCCACCGCTCAATTTTCCCGTGATGGTGTCGTAGAGGCCCGGGGAGTATTGATCTTTTCTGACCCAGACGTACTCGGGCTCGTACGGCGCTTGCGCGAACCTGCGGTTCTTCGCGTAGATGTATTCCACGCCGTCAACTACCTTTATGTCGCCGGGTTTCGGCACGTTGTCCTCGATCCTCTCCCCCTTTTCGGTCTGTGTCGTCGCCTGGGGCGGCGTCTTCTTGCTAAAAGGGTTGAGGCTGGAGCAAGAAACCAGTAAGCAAACGAGTAGGAGAATCAGTAACTTACGCATAGCCGGTATGTTACACACAAGGAAAGTCAAATGTCAAAAAGATTTTCTGGGCCTCCAAATAAGGAAAGGCAGCGCGCGCAAAAAATGGGCATCGAAGGCTCGGCGGAGGCGAAAGGGCCTTGTCTGTTGATGAAAACCGACCCTCTGTGCTAACCTATTACGCTTTCGGGCGTCCGCGATTATCATATCCGATGGGGAGAACGGCCGGGAAGGGCAGCCGGGCCCGCATCACGAGGAGGGAGAAGAATGCCGTCAAACACTAAGAAAACCGAGATGAGGAGGAAAAGAAAGAAGGCCAATCTCGGTAAGGCTAGGAAGAAGGAGCAGAGCAGAAAGTCCACACCGGCTTTTGCCGTGCATGCGGACAAGGATGCGTAGATTCCCTCAAGGTTTGCCGGTTGCCTGGGAAATGAGACGGCCGCAGGAGTTGGTATGGGCAACCGGGAAGCGCGAGGAAGACCCAATGAAGGTACGGGGCGGGGTTGATGTGGCCAAGAGAGACAGAAAGGGGGAGACTTTGGGCCGGTCGGGAGCCTTGGGTAAACGTCCCCTTGCAGCCGGGGCCCTGATCGTTCTTCTTTTTCTCGCGGGCGTGGCTGCCCCGGACGCCGGAGGGGCCGGCGTCCCATCCTTCGGAAAAGGCAAGGTGCAGGTTCGCCTCTATACGGATTACTTCTGCGGCCCATGTAGCCGCGGAGAGCCAAAAATAGAGGTTTTGCTGGCGGATCTCGTAGGGAGGAACGCGATAACATTGACGCTGGTGGATACCCCCATCCATGCATCTACCCCCCTTTATGCGAAATATTTCCTGTATATGCTCAACAACGACAGCCGCTTTGCCAACGCCCTTCACTACAGGGCCCTCCTCTTTGAGGCGGCGAAGAATAACATAGGCAACCCGGAGAAGCTGGAAGACTTCCTCAAGAGCAATAATGTCGGATTCACCCGCTTGGACCTGGGGCCGACCCTCGCAGCCCTTTCCTCTCTTATCACCGAAGACGGCGTGAGGTCGACGCCGACGTGCGTCATCGTCAGGGACGGCCAGAAGAACACGTTTGTGGGGGACGCGGACATTATCAAGGCCCTTGAGCAGCTTCAAAAGGCCCTCGAACTACTCAAGTAGCGCTCGCTCCGGGAGATCAGCCTTGAAGCCGCCCAGCCGAAGGTGCTTGCGAAAGAGAGACGCGTTCCAGGCAAGATCGTTATAACTTGAGAAAACCGCTGCCGTAGGGTATACTGAAACCTGCTCTTTATTCTGCACGTCTTTCAATTGGCGGACGGTGCACTCAACGTGTCTTCCGGCCAAAGTGCGAAAGGCGGAAGAAATAACCAGGAGGACCGATGTCTAATCTCACCATCAAACAACTGCTCGAGGCCGGTGTCCATTTCGGGCACCAAACAAAGCGATGGAACCCGAAGATGAAGCCCTACATCTTTGGCGCGAGAAACGGAATCTATATCATCGACCTGCAGAAGACGCTGAAAATGTTCAAAGAGGCATACAACTTCGTGAAAGAAGTTGCCTCCAGGAACGAGTACGTGCTCTTTGTGGGCACGAAGAAGCAGGCCCAGGAAGCAATCGTCGAGGAAGCGAAGAGGGCCTCCGCCTTCCACGTGAACGTCAGATGGCTTGGCGGAACACTCACGAACTACCAGACTATCGAGAAGAGCATCGACAGGCTCCGCAAATACGAGGAGCTGAAGGCAAGCGACATCTTCAAGGTGCTTCCGAAGAAGGAGGCCATGAGCATTGACAGGGAGATAGGCAAACTCCAGAAACACCTCGGCGGCATCAAAGACATGGACAGACTTCCTGGGGCCATATACATAGTGGATCCCAAGAAAGAGTACATTGCGGTGAGTGAGGCGAGAAAGCTGGGCATCCCGACCGTGGGCATCGTGGATACGAATTGCGATCCCGACGACATCGATTTTGTGATTCCAGGCAACGACGACGCCATACGGGCAATAAAGCTCATAACATCGAAGATCGCCGATGCGGTCCTCGAGGGAAGGGCCCTGTACGTGGAGGAATTCCAGGGCAAAGAGGAAGAAAAGGAAGGGCCTAAGCCTTTCATAGACGAGAGCGTGCTCGAGGACAAGTATGAGGGCGTTTTTGAGGAAGAAGGGGGTCTCTAATGGAGATATCCGCAGATCAGGTGCGAGCCCTGAGAGAGAAGACAGGCGTCGGGCTCATGGATTGTAAGGAGGCGCTCAAGGCCTCCAGCGGGGATATGGACAAGGCCGTAGACTACCTCAGGGAAAAAGGCCTCGCAAAGGCCCAGAAGAGGGTCGGCAGGGCCGCCACGGAGGGGACGGTCGCAGTCTACGTCCACATGGGCGGGAAGATAGCGACCATGGTGGAGGTGAACTGCGAAACTGACTTTGTGGCGAAGACGGATCAGTTCCAGGCCTTCTCCAAAGACGTGGCCATGCAGGTAACTGCAGCGAATCCGACCTATGTGAGAAGAGAGGACGTGCCCGAAGAGGTGAAGAGAAAAGAGAGGGAGATATACAGGAAGCAGGCGAAAGAGTCGGGCAAGCCCGACAAGATTCTCGATAAGATCGCTGAAGGCAAGCTAGAGAAGTTCTTTCAGGAGGTCTGCCTGCTCGAACAGCCGTTCATAAAGAATCCGGACGTGACTGTCAGAGGACTCCTCGAAGACCTCATCTCGAAGATGGGGGAGAACATACTCATCAGAAGGTTCGTCCGCTATCAGCTCGGCGAGACGACCGAATCCTAAAATGGCCTACAAGAGAATCCTCTTGAAGCTGAGCGGCGAAGCCCTCATGGGGAAAGAGGGCTATGGCATCGACCCCGGGACCATGAACGAGATCGCCGAGGAGATCAAAGGCGTGAAGGAAACAGGCATTGACACGGCCATAGTGGTCGGGGGCGGCAACATATACAGGGGCATGAGGGCGGAGCAGCAGGGCATGGACAGGGCCACAGGCGACTACATCGGCATGCTGGCAACCGTCATGAATTCCCTGGCCCTGCAGGAGAACCTCGAGCGGCTGGGCATGGCCGTCCGGGTACAGACCGCCCTGCAAATGGCCGCGATAGCAGAGCCGTACGTCAGGCGACGGGCAATCCGTCACATGGAAGAAGGGCGGATCGTGATATTCGCGGGGGGAACGGGTAATCCCTTTTTCACCACGGATACCGCAGCAGCGCTCCGGGCAATAGAGATCAACGCCGATGTCATTTTAAAGGCCACGCGGGTAGACGGGGTCTACGACAGAGACCCGGAATCCCACAGGGATGCGGTTTTCTTCCCCGAGATCAGCTACATGGAGGTGCTCTCCCGCGGCCTCAGGGTAATGGATGCTACCGCAATATCGCTCTGCATGGAGCACAGACTGCCCATCATCGTCTTTAATTTGAGGGAGAAGGGCAACATGAAAAGAGCTGCCCTTGGTGAGCCAGTCGGCACTATTGTGAGGGGGTGACCATGTCAAGAGAAGTCATCGAGGAATTTGAGGAGAAGCTGAAAAAATCGACGAGCACATTGAAGAAGGACCTCTCAAAGCTGAGAACAGGGGTGGCGTCCGTCTCCCTCCTCGAGGACATCAGGGTCAATTACTATGGTCAGCAAACCCCCCTCAATCAGGTCGCGACGATTTCTGTTCCCGACAGCAGAACGATAACCATCCAGCCGTGGGACACCTCGTCCATCGGCGAGCTGGAAAAGGCCATCAAGAAATCGGATCTCGGGGTGAACCCCATGTCCGACGGCAAGATCATCCGCATCGTCTTTCCGCGCCTGACCGAGGAGAGAAGAAAAGAGCTGACGAAGATGGGAGGCAGAATGCTCGAGACCGCCAAGGTGGCCATGCGCAATGTCAGACGGGAGACGAACGAAAAGCTGAAGAAAATGGAAAGAGAGAAGGCCCTTTCCAAGGATGACGCTTTCAAGCTCCAGGAGGAGGTCCAAAAGACGACAGACAGGTACATCGGCATGGTCGAATCCATTTATGGAGAGAAAGAAAAGGAGATCCTCGAGATATAGGAACCATGAGAGAGAAGAGGGCGAAGCTTCCCCGGCACGTTGCGATCATCATGGATGGCAACGGAAGATGGGCTAGAAAGCGGGCCCTTCCGAGGGCCGAGGGACACATGGCCGGCATCGATTCCGTGCGGGACGTCGTGACGACGACGAGGGAGCTCGCCATACCTTACCTGACGCTCTATGCGTTTTCCAAAGAGAACTGGACTCGACCGAAGGAAGAAGTCGAGGCCCTCCTTGCCCTTTTGGCCATCTACCTTCAGAAGGAATTGCCTACGATGATGAAGGAGGACATCCGCTTCAGGCCGATCGGAGACATAGGCGATCTCCCGGCAGACCTGCAGGAGCAGCTTGTTGGTGTGAGCCGGGAGACGGGAAACAACAAGTCCATGGTTCTCAACATCGCCCTTTCATACAGCGGCAGGGAGGAAATCCTCAGGGCCACGAGGCTCATCGCAGGGGACCTTAAGAGGGGCGGCATCGTCGATGTAGACGAGAGCGCATTCAACAGATACCTCTACACAGCCGGCATGCCCGACCCTGATCTGCTTATCAGGACCAGCGGCGAGATGCGGCTCTCCAATTTTCTCCTATGGCAACTGGCGTATACGGAGATCTATGTGACCGATACCCTGTGGCCCGATTTCAGACGAGAGGCCTATCAGAAGGCCCTGTCCGATTTTGCGCGGAGAAAGAGAAGATTCGGCAGCTTGAAGGAAGCGTAAGTGGGGGACTTCAAAAAAAGATTCGGGTCCGCCGTCGTTATCGGACCCCTCGTCATCCTTCTCTTCCTTTTTCTGCCACCAAGGTTCTTTCTCATCTTCATGGCCCTCGTGCTCGGTTTGGCGGCCTTTGAGCTTGCGTCCATGGCCGGCAGTGCGCGCGCAATAGCGCTCCTCGCTATGGCCACCCTGTGGCCGCTGTACGCGCACCGCCCTGGGGCTTATTCCGGTTGGCTGCTCTGCTCCCCCGCCCTCTACCTCCTTCTGAAGCTGGCAGTGCCGGGGCAAGGAAGGGAGAGCCTAACCCTCAACAACGAGATAGGCAGATCGATCGTTGTGCTCCTCCTCTCGGAAGTCTTCCTCGCCCTCCCCCTCTTCTTTATGTATCGCCTGAAGGAGCTCGACGCGTACCTGCCCCTCGCCCTCCTTCTCATCATATGGTCGAGCGATACAGCCGCCTACCTCGTTGGAAAGACGATGGGCAGGCACAAGCTGGCGCCGCTGGTGAGTCCGAAGAAGACCTTCGAGGGGCTTGCCGGCGCAATGGCCGGCGCAGCGCTCGTTACCATGCTCTTCAGGGGGAGGTTGGCTGTGTCGGCCGCAGAGGCTCTCGCCGTAGGGGGGGGCATAGGCATTCTCGGGCAGCTCGGCGACATGCTCGAATCCATTGCAAAGCGGGTGTGCGCAAAGAAAGACTCCTCCTCGCTCATACCAGGCCACGGCGGCATACTCGATAGAATGGACAGCTTTCTCCTTAGCGCGCCCTTTCTGTACCTTTACCTTACGGGGTTCACGCGATGAAAAAAGGGATCATCCTTCTCGGATCGACCGGCTCCATAGGCGTCTCAACCCTGGAGGCCATAGAGAACCAGCGGGGCGAGTTCGACGTGGTGGGTCTTGCATGCAGGGAGAACGGGCAGCTCTTCACCGAGCAGATCCGACGGTTCAAACCCCGCTTTGCGTGCCTCTTCGATGAGAAGCGCGCCGGGACAGTAGACTTCCATGGGACGAAAAGGCTCACCGGCGAAGCGGGCATGAAGGAGTTGCTCAAGGCGGAAGCGGAGATCATCGTGAATGCGCTGCCAGGCAGCGCCGGGCTCAATCCCACCATAGAAGCCTTGAGGCAGGGCAGGGTACTGGCGCTCGCCAACAAGGAGAGCCTCGTCATGGCGGGAAGGCTCGTATCGAAGCTGGCCCGCGAGGGGAGCGCACAGCTAATCCCCGTGGACAGCGAGCATTCCGCGCTCTACCAACTGATGGAAGGCATCGATAGGTACGAGATCGAGCGGCTCATCATCACCGCTTCCGGGGGTCCGTTCAGGAACCTTTCCAGGGAGGAGCTGGGAAACGTGACCGCTGAACAGGCCCTGCGCCACCCGACATGGCGCATGGGGAAAAAGGTGACTATCGATTCGGCGACGCTCATGAACAAGGGGCTCGAGATCATCGAGGCGCGGTGGCTTTTCGATATCGGCCAGGAAAAGATAGACATCGTCGTCCATCCTGAGAGTATCGTTCACGGCATGGTGCAGATCGTCGACGGCTCCGTCCTCGCCTACATGGCCTTTCCTGACATGAGAATACCCATATCCTTTGCCCTGAACAAGGGTCAGCGGCGCAAGCTGCCCTTCGGCAAGATCAACCTTGTCGAGGCAGGGACGCTTACCTTTTTCGCCCCAGACACGGACCGTTTTCCCGCCCTAAAACTGGCCTACCGTGCACTCGAGATCGGAGACAGCGCCCTCATCACGCTCAATGCCTCCAATGAGGTCGCTTCATCGGCGTTCCTGGAGGGAAGGATCGCCTTCACCGATATTCCCGTCCTCGTGGAAGAGGCCCTGAGCCGCCATCCTTCCGCGAAGGAGATAGGGGACGTGGAGACGATCTGGGAGATCCACGGATGGGCAAAAGCATATCTCGAAGATCATCTGAGGAGGGTAGATGCTTAATCTAGTCTACTTTATCATTGTCCTGAGCATACTCATTTTCGTGCACGAGTTCGGCCATTTTCTCGTGGCGCGCCTCGCCGGCGTGAAGGTGCTCACCTTCTCCCTGGGATTCGGGAGAAAGCTGCTCCAGTTCAAGAGGGGCGAGACCGAGTACGCGGTATCCGCGGTCCCTCTGGGAGGATACGTGAAGATGCTCGGCGAATCGACCGAGGATGAGGTGCCTGAGGAAGAAGCGGACAGGGCGTTCTCCAATAAACCTCTCTTGGTGAAGATGCTCATTGCCTTTTCCGGTCCCTTCTTCAATGTCCTTTTCGCCGTCCTCATCTTCTTTGTCATTCTCCTCACGGGGTATCAGGCACCGTCGAACAAAACCAGGATAGGGCAGGTGCCGCCGGGGGAGCCAGCATATGTTGCGGGCCTCAAGGAGGGGGACATCGTCACGGCCATCGACGGTCGCCCCGTCCGCCAATGGACGGAGTTGCAGAGAGCGGTGACCGACGATGCATCTCTCAAACCTTTGAAATTCGAGATCACGAGGGAGGGGCAGCCCATGACCCTCATGATTACGCCGAGGGCGACCGAAGAAAAGAATGCCTTCGGCGAGAGCCTCGGCAAGACCCGGCCCCTCATAGGGGTCGCAGCAGCGACGGAATTGAAGAGGGAATCGCTGAGAGAGGCGAGCCCTATGGCAATAGCCGAAACCTACAACTGGACTGAATTGACAATCGTAGGCATCGTAAAGCTCATAGAGGGGAGCATTTCGCCGAAAAACGTGGGCGGACCCATACTGATCTTCCAGCAGGTGGGCCAGCATGCCAAGGCAGGGAGGAGCAGCTTCCTCTTCTTTCTGGCCATCATTAGCATAAACCTCGGGGTCGTCAATCTCCTCCCCATTCCCGTCCTCGACGGCAGCCATATTCTCTTCTCCTTTGTGGAGTTCGCGATACGCCGGAGGATTCCCACGAGGACGGTTGAGTGGTCCCAGAAGGTCGGCATAGGCATCCTCGTCTGCATCATGGTGCTCGCCTTTTACAACGACTTTATGAGGCTCTTTCATGTCTGGTAAGCTCGTGCTCGCCCTCGACAACTCCTTGGATTTTCTGAACGTAGCCTTGGGGGAGGACAGCCGCTTGATCGAGGAGAGACATGCGAGGGCAGACCGTCACCCTTCGGAGGTGCTGCCCCTCATTGTAGCCCATCTGCTGGGTGACCACGGGTACGCAGCGGCTGATCTTTCTTTGCTGCTCGTCACCCTCGGGCCGGGCTCTTTCACCGGGGTCAGAGTGGGGCTGGCCTTTTCCAAGGGCCTGGCCCAGGGCCTCGCCATTCCGCTTGCCGGGGTCCCGACCCTCGATGTGCTCGCATACCCGTTCTCCTATCTGGAAGGACACTACCTTTGCCCCCTCGTCGATGCAAAAAAGGGTGAGGTCTTCCATGCCCTCTACCGCGTGTCCGGGGGGAAGACGATCCGGATGGGCCAAGTCCAATCCCTCAGGCCCGACGACCTTGCACCGAGGATGCCGTCGCCGTGCCTCTGTTTCGGTAGCGGCGTGAAGCTCTGCAGGGATGTACTTGGCCGGATCAAGGGCATCCAAGCGATCGAAGGGGGTTTTGAGCGCGTTTCAGGGGAGGCGCTCCTGAAGATGGGGATTGCCAGGCACGAGCAGGGAGTCGGGGCCGATGCCCTGCCCATCTACGGCAGAAAATCAGAGGCGGAGATAAAGTTCAACGTAGATATTTCCTAATCTGTTATACTATGCA
>CAYZAF010000010.1:0-1920 GCA_964476435.1 uncultured Syntrophaceae bacterium | reverse complement strand
GAGCTGTGGGACGCCTATTTCGAGGGCCTCTTTCGATCGGCGGGCTACCTTCCGCTCTACGACCTGATCGTCGAGGTCTATTCGGTCTTCGAGCTGTTCCGCCTCTTCGGCGCCACTGAGGAGGCAGTGCTCGCCAAGGTACTCGAAGTCGTGAGGGACTTGGAGGCTCAGGGCGGCGGCCTCAAGGGTTTCCTGCGCCTCGCCGCCGAAGAAGGCGAAGAGGCGGACTGGAACATCGACATACCTTCCGGCATCGATGCGGTGAACGTGATGACGATCCACAAGGCAAAGGGGCTGGGCTTCCCCGTGGTCATCGTGCTTCTCTACGGGGAGAGGAGCAAGGGCTACCCTTACATTGTCCGGGAGGAAGGCGATTCTGTCTCGCTGCTCCGCCTCACGAAGCAGATGATCTCCGTTGATGCGGATTTCGAGAAGGCTTACGCCGACGCGGAGATGAAGGAGAGGGTGAACAAGCTCAACAGCCTTTACGTGGCCTTCACGCGCGCCTCTTCCGAGCTGTACGTGTTGGGAGTGCGGCGGGAGGGGGAGTCGTTTCCCTTTTCCCTCTTCCCGGACAACATGTCCCGCTGCCAGGGGGAATTGTTGAGGGTATCGGCCCCAGTACGGGGGGAGGGCCTGGCAGGAGAGGCCTTCCACCACTCTCTGCCCTTTGCTGTCGAGAAGGGGGTCGACACGGACGATTCCGTGAGGTTCAGGGAGAAGATGCGGGGCGAGATTGTGCATCGCCTCCTCTCCCTCGTGGAATACGCCTCGCCTGACCTGGGAGCGCAAGTGAGGGAGGCTGCATCGAGGGTCTGCGTGGAAGAGGGGATCGGGGGAGAAGCCATGGCAGACCTCGTGGAAGGGGTGCGCCTCTTCCTCGAGAACCCTCTCGTCCGCGACTATTACGAACGCCGACCGGAGCGACTCGTCATGGTGGAGCAGGAATTCGTGGACCCCTCAGGGCGTCTCTTCCGCGTCGACAGGGTGGTCACTGATCCGGACAAAGTAACCATCCTGGAATTCAAAACGGGAAGCGACAGGCCCCACGAAGGCAGGTACCTTGCCCAGATGCAGAACTACGTGCGCATCCTAAAAGAGGTCTATCCGGACAGATTGGTCGAGGGTATCGTCGCCTATGTCGATCTGAACAGGATAGCGGGCGTCAGCGGGCCATGAGGCACTATAGCGTACTTTCCCCTGAAGCGGATCTCATCGAAGCGGTGGCTGACCGTCTTGTTCTGGAAGGGAACGATCTCTCAGACTGCCTCGTCGTCTTTCCCGGAAAGAGGCCCACCCATTTCCTGAGGAGGAGCCTCGCGCAAAGGATCGGCACGTCCTACATTCCCCCGACCTTGCTTTCCATGGAGGAATTCGTGGACTGGGCATACGCCAGGACAGGCCGCCTTTGGTCGCGCAAGATGGAGACCATCGATGCCCTGGCGTTTCTCTTCGAGATACACAGGGGCATGGAAAAGCCCCTGGGAGGCGGCCAGTTCCTCTCCCTCGAGACGTTCTTCCCCCTGGGTGTGAGGATCTATCGCGACATCGAGGAGCTTCTGATAGAGCAGGTGGACCTGAAGAGGCTGAAGACGCAGGAGGCCTTCATTGACGACCCCCTGCCTGTCCAGACCGGCGCCGGCCTTCAGTCCCTCTCGTTCTTCTTCGAGAGGTTCTATCCTGCAGTGGAAGGGGCGGGCTTTTCCACAAGATCCCAGCGGTACTTACGGGTGGCTTCCGAGATAACGGGTGAGATGATGCCCCAGAAAGCTATCATCTTCGCCGGTTTTTACGGATTGACCAGGTCCGAGGAGAAGCTCTTCGCTGAGCTTCTCTCGTGGAAGCAGGTCTTCTTCCTCTTCCAGGAAGGGCCCGGCATTGCGGGGAGATTGGCGCGCCTCGGCATCGACTTCACGGCGA
>CAYZAF010000009.1:0-6604 GCA_964476435.1 uncultured Syntrophaceae bacterium | reverse complement strand
AGGGCCCTTGGCTGCGGCTACACACACTTGGAGAATCAAGATAAGGGCAGCGCAAAACAAGCCAATGAAGGCATTGGTGCCGCAGATCCTGGAGACACTCCACCCCAGGGTGAGAAGATACCCGACTACGGCCGCTGAGAGAGCGTTGGCTCAAGGCATTGCCCAGGGAGGTAGACGAGGCAAAATCGAAGCCGTGGGCACCCCACCATGAGGGCAACAGTTCACAAGATCTACCGGGACAGGGATCACGCCTCGTACCTGCTCCTACCGGTGATTCCCCGCACTGGCGGCTAAAAGGGTGACGCCGGAAAAAGTTCAACGCTTGACCGGATACGCTGCCCCGAGGAAATGCGGACGTTATCTGCCGCGCCAGCCGCTGTGACTCGTTCTTGAGGAGGAGCCGCGGCCAAGAGAAGCGCTCGCATGGAAGCTGCGGGATGGAGAAGGACCTCCAAAGGAAGATGCGGTTCTCATGCCGGGTGCCGCCATGGCCAGACGAGGTGGGCCGGAGGGCAGCGCGCGAAACGGGGAGAAGGCTGAACCGGCATTGACTCTTTGGCTCATTCGGGACGCCGAAGAGCCTGCCGGGGCCATTGGAGGCGCGAGGGCCGACGTCCTTCCTGCTGGGGAGGTGAAGCGGAGCGCACGGCCAGGCGGCGCGCTCACCCCTATGTTGGCTTGACCGGCGAGCCTCGCGGCCGGGTTAACCCTGAACACCGTGTTCGACCCCGCCTGCGCGTAATGGTTCGAAACAAAACTATCGTGGTAGGGCCGATGGAAGTCTCGGAGGATGAAGAACCCCGGCAGCCAGAACCCCGAGTAGTAGAAAGGATAGTCGATCCACCAGTAGAGGGGGCAGTACTCGGGGGGCGGCATGTAGTACGTCACGACGGGAGGGCCCTGGCCTTCGTAATATGCTGCGAGCTCTCCCTGGTCGGGATAGTACTGAGGGGCCCCTTGGGAGCCGCCCGCATAGGTGTCGTAGGGCCGCTCCAGCAAGCCGGCGTTTTCGAGGACAGCGTCGAGCCTCTTCTGGGCCTCGTCCCTCCCAAAGGGAAGCCTGCTCGCATCTGCGGCAGCGACGATTGCCTGCTGGAGCTCGGCAACGATGTCCGGCGTGACCGGGTAATCGGCCATCCACCCATTCTTCGGTATGATCGCGAGATCGGAAAGGCGGTTCTCGGCCTCGATTTCATTTCCGCCTCCCACGCCAAAAGCCGAGCCCAGAGCAACGGCCAGATCTCCCTCCCGGACGAGCTGCGCCGCTAGAGGAGGATACTGGCTTTGAGGCGATTGGGCGTAAACTCCGTCGGGAGCAGTCGCGAAGAGGAGAAGGAGGATGGGGACAATGGCGCTGAAGCGCGCTTTCATCGAGACGGATGTTCTCATCACACGCACTCCCCGAAGGTCCGATCCGGCCTCTCATTCGCTCTCTGGAGGATCCGGACTGCACCGCTTTGTCTCTTTACCCGAGGTAATGCAACAAGCGTACCCAGACCGAGAGGGCCAAATTGTCAGGAATAGCCCCATATCAGAGAGAGACGGGAAGAGAATCACGACGAAAATGTCGAACATTATCGAAGCCCTCGACAGAACCTTGCGAGAGGATCACTTCCCGTCACGGATCCTCCAGGCCGTGGTGCAAGAGGGACATTATCTGGTAGTCGACAATTCAGGGCATTGCGAAAGTCTTTCCTCCCGAGCATATTCTATTAGGAGCTTTACTGCCGGGCAGTTCGACGGCATTAAGATTTGGTGGAGGAAAAATATGAATAAACTTATGACAGCAGTAGTCTTTTTTGCCCTGGCAATCGTCGCCCCCCTTTCGGCGATGGCGCAAGTGAGCATAAGCGTCGGGGTTCCCCTGCCGCCGCCCATCGTGGTGCAGGGGCCTCCCAACGTGGTAGTGCTCCCCGATGCGCCCGACGTCTACGTCGATCCCGACGTGACCGTGGATCTGTTCTTCTCCAATGGCTGGTGGTGGCAGCTCTGGGACGGCCGTTGGTACCGCTCACACTACTACGACCGGGGCTGGGCCTATTACAACCAAGTTCCCGGCTTCTATTTCGATGTTGACCCCCATTGGAGAGAGTTCTACAGAGACCATAACTGGGGCGGCCACCCATGGAACTATCAGCGTATCCCCAACGCGCAGCTACAACGCAACTGGAAAAGCTGGCATGCGAGCGGATATTGGCAGAAACAAAAATCCTGGGGCGTTCAGGGGTATCAACCTCGACCTCAGCCTGAGCGGCAGTCGGTGAGGCAGCAGAGGCAGCAAGAATACCAGCGGAGACCCGAGGTGCAGCGAGAGCAGGAGCGTCAGAGGGGACGGCCTGAGGGAGGACACGAAAGGGGGGAAGAGGAAAGAAGGTAGACGACCGGACAAGGCATGAAGGCCGGCTATAGGTACTTATTTGTCATGGCCAAACCGGCCTACTCGCCAACCGGAGCCACCTCCCAACCGCCCCCCAAGGCTTGGTAGAGGGCGATGAGATCGGTGGCGATGTTTTCCGTGCTCTGGGTCAGCGCGTTTTCGTCCGCGTACTGTTGTTTCTGGGCGGTGAGCACGTTCAGGAAGTCGGTCTGCCCTTCTTGGAAGAGGGCGAGGGAAAGGTCCACGGCTTTGCGGTCGGCAGTCACGGCCTGCTCGAGGGACCTGTGGTGCACCTGCTCCTTCGAGAAGGCGATGAGAGAGTTCTCAACCTGCTGCAAAGCGTTCAGTACCGTCTGCTGATAGCTGACGAAGGCCTGGTCGCGCAGGGCCTCCTGGACGTGGATATTCGAGACGGTGGCGCCGCCCTGGAAGATGGGCCACGTCATGGCGGGACCGATGGAGAGGGAACGGCTCTGACTCTGGAACCATGTGGGAAAGTAAGTGGTTGCCCAGTTCGCGTTGCCGGTGAGAGAAAACTGGGGAAAAAGCTGGGCCGTTGCCACCCCTATCTGGGCGGTTGCGCTGTGAAGCTGCGCCTCAGCCTGGCGGATATCTGGCCGGCGGCGGAGGAGATCGGACGGCAGCCCGGCGGGAATCTCTCCCGGCACCGAGGGCAGCTCTCCCAAGGGTGACAACTCTGCCACGAGATCTCCAGGATGGCGGGAGAGGAGAACGCTCAGGGCGTAGATGGACTGGCGGGCGCCCGTCTCGTAGACGGGGATTTGGGCTTCCGTCGTAGCCACGAGGCTCTCGGCGTTGGCCACGTCGAGGGCTGAATTGAAGCCTACCTTATAGAGTTTTCTGGTGATGTCAGCGGTGTGCTCCTGCTGCTTGAGATTGTTACGGGCGGTGACGATCTGCTGCTGGTATCCCCGGAGCTGCACGTAGTCGAGGGCTGCCTCGGCGACGATGTTTACCTGGACGTCCCTCAGGTTCTCAAACGCAGCCTCCACGTTCGCCGTGGCCGATTCGACGTTCCTGCGGATCCCGCCGAAAAAGTCGAGCACCCATGCGGCGCCGAGAACTGCCTGGTAAAAACTTTGAGGTTTGCCGTTGGTGCCGTATGCAGGGCCCGCCTCCCGCTCGTAGGCGGCCGTTGCCGTGGCAGAGGGAAAAAGGCCTCCCACGGCAACGCCCCGGAGGGCCTGCGCCTGCCTTAAGGAAGCCTGGGCGGAAGCGAGGTTCAGGTTGGCTTTCAGCGCCTCATCGATGAGACCATCGAGCGTCGGGTCCTTGAATTGCCGCCACCATACCGCAAGGTCAGCGTATTGCGCGTTCGCCACCGAGGGCTGCTCTTTCTCCTCCTTCTCCCCAACCCCCACCCAGGAGGGGGGCAGAGAAGGCTTTGGGGCATGAAAATCGGGCCCGACCATGCATCCGGAGACGAGCGTCAATGCGATAAGACAGAAGAGGAGTTTTGCTTTCATAGGTGCCTCATTCATACCGGAGGGCGTCGATGGGATCGAGGCGCGATCCCTTCCAGGCGGGATAGAAGCCGAAAATTACCCCGACGCTCGCCGCCACGACCACTGCCGCCACGATGGCCCCTACGGAAGGCGCCGTGGGCCAGTGGAGCAGTTTGGAGACGAGTAAGGATGCACCGCGTCCCACCGCGATGCCCATGATGCCTCCGGCAAGGCAGAGCACGACGGCTTCGGCGAGGAATTGGCGCAAGATATCGTTCGGCTCCGCCCCTACTGCCATGCGAAGGCCGATCTCGCGCGTCCGCTCCGTCACAGAGACGAGCATGATGTTCATGATGCCGACACCGCCGACGATGAGGGAGATCATGGCCACGTAGAGGAGCAGCTTCGTGATGAGCTCCGTTGTCGAGCTCATCGCCTTCGTGATCTCCGTCATGTCGCGAACGGTGAAATCATTGAGCGCCGTAGGCCGGAGATGGTGGCTTTCCCTGACGACGTTGGTGATCTCCTCGATGGCAAAGGGAATGTCATCCGCCGAGCGTGCATTCGTGAGGATCTGGTCGACGTTCGCAAAGCGGATGGGCTGGGGCACGTCCGCAAGCTCGTTGCTCGACTGGGTGGGGTAGAGGCTTATGGCCGTGTTCGGGTAAGTCATAGCGAGAGAGTTGACCTCCGTGGTATTCGAGGTGTTCGTGACGCTCTGGTTGCCCCCTGACAAGGTGGTGGCCACGACGCGATACTTGATCGTCGTCCATGGCGCGAGAAGGATGTCGTCCTGGTCCTGTCCCATCATATTCGCGCCTTTGGGCCCGAGGACGCCGACCACCTTGAACGCGACATTCCGCACCCTGATCTCTTTGCCCAGGGGCGATTGTCCACCGAAGAGCTCCCGCACGATCGTCCGGCCCACGATACAGACCTTACTCGCGTTGCGGACGTCATGGTCGGTAAAAGCCTCGCCCTCGTCCATGTCAGTCCAGTCGCGCACCTGGAGGAACGACGGGGTAGTGCCGTAGATGTATGTAGGCACCCAGTTCTTGTTACCGTAAACGATCTGCGTGCGGGCGCGCACGATAGGGGCGACGTTGGCGACCGCGGGACACTGCCTGGAGATGGCGTCGGCATCGTTGGGGGTGAGGGTCGTCATGCTCCCTATCCCGAAATTGATGCCGCCCACGTTCTGGGCGCCAGGTATGATGACGAGCGTGTTGGCACCGATGCTTGTGAGCGTACGCTGGATCGCGAGGGTCGCCCCGTTGCCGATCTCCATCATGGTGATCACCGCCGCCACGCCTATGACGATGCCGAGCGTCGTGAGGAGGGTCCGCATGATGTTCCTTCTCAGGGCGCCGGAGGCCGTCTTCAGGATGGTGTAAATCCTCATGCCGACTCCTCGATGAGGCCGTCCTTGATGCGGATGGTCCTCTGGGCGTGGCGGGCGACGTTCGGGTCGTGGGTGACGAGGACGATGGTGATCCCTTCCGTCTCGTTGAGCTTCTCGAACATGCTGAGAATCTCCTCGCTCGTATGGGAATCGAGGTTTCCCGTCGGCTCGTCGGCAAGGAGCACCTGGGGACGGTTGATGAGTGACCTCGCGATGGCGACGCGCTGCTGCTCCCCGCCGGAGAGCTGTGACGGCTGATGGTGGGCCCGATCAGCCAGGCCCACTTTTTCAAGCATCTCCGCTGCCAGCTCCCTCTTTTGATGCTCGGTGAGGCCCTCTCTCGAGTAGCTCAAGGGCATGAGCACGTTCTCAAGGGCGGTCGTGCGGGGCAGGAGGTTGAAGCTCTGAAAGACGAAGCCGATGGTCCTGTTGCGGAGACGGGCCCGCTCCTTTGCGTTGAGATGGGAGATATCACGGCCATCGAGCCAGTACTCGCCCGAGGTAGGATGGTCGAGGCATCCCATGATGTGCATGAGGGTGCTCTTGCCCGAGCCGCTCGCGCCCATGAGCGTTGCCAGCTCGCCCTTGGCGATCGTGAGGGAGACGCCCTTGAGCACGGGGAGGTCGACCTCCCCGAGATAGTAGGTCTTATGAATGTCGCGAAGATCGATGAGGTCGGCCATCCTTATCGCCCCCTGTTTCCTACTGTCCCAATCTGGAGGTTGGGGCCTGCTGACCTTGGTTTTCCTGGCCGGGCGCCTGGCTCCCTTCAGTCTGGCCCTGCCCCTGTGCCGGGCGGTTCCCGCGGAAGGGCATCTGAGGAGCAAAGGGATTGCGTTCGGCGGTGGAAGCGGCATCGGCCCCACGGACACCTTCGCCGACGACGACGGGGAGGCCCTCAGCGAGACGGGCGCCCTCCACTTCGGTGAAAGCGCCGTCGGTGAGCCCAGCTCTTACGAAAAGGGGCCGGACGAACTTGCCTTCCGCGATCCAGATGGTCCCGCGCTCGCTGGTGGACTCCGTACCCCTTCCCTCCGTACCCCTGGCGTGGCGGCCACCGTGAGACCCTTGCTTCGCCTCCGGTGCGATCTCACTCGGTTTAGGCGAGAATCGCAAGGCGGCGTTCGGCACGAGGAGCACGTCTTTCCGGCGGCCTATCTCGAATTGGGCGTTGGCCGTGAGGTAGGGGAGGAGCTTGCCGTCAGAATTGTCCGTATCGACCTCTATGGTATAGGTGACGACGTTCTGCGTCATGGTCGCATTGAGGCGGACCTGGCCCACCCGGCCGTGAAATACCTGGCCGGGAAAGGCATCGACGGTGAACGTCACGGGCTGTCCCCGCGCGATATTCCCCACATC
>CAYZAF010000008.1:0-2148 GCA_964476435.1 uncultured Syntrophaceae bacterium | reverse complement strand
GTTACCATGCTCCTCGTGGAGCAGAACGTTCGCCAGGCCCTGAAGATCGCCGATCACGCATACGTGCTGAAAAACGGCAGGATCGTCATGAGCGGCCTGGGCGAGGACCTTCTCGCCGACCCCGAGGTCCAGAAGGCCTACATCGGGGAACGCTGGAGGAAGAAGTAATGCTCAAGTTGCTCAGCGTTCAACTCGTCACCCAGCTTGTGATCAACGGTGTCCTTTTCGGCGTCATGTATGGGATCGCCGCCATAGGACTGAGCCTCATCTTCGGCACCATGCGCATCATGTTCCTCGCCCATGGGACCCTCATCATCCTCTTTGCCTATGTAGCGTTCTGGGCATTCCGTCTCTTCGCTGTTGATCCCTACCTTTCTCTCGTCATCGTCATCCCCCTATGCGTCGTCCTCGGCGTGGGCCTGTACCAGGGGCTCTTCAGGCGGGCCGCAGTCGAGGAAGACAAGAACATCTCTCTCCTCATCGCCGTGGGGCTTATGTTCTTCGTCGAGGCCCTCATGACGGTCGGCTGGGGCGGGACTCCGCGGGCGATCGCGACTTCCTACTCGACCGTCGCTTTCCGGCCGGTGGGCCTTGATTTTCCCCTTACCAGGCTTTTGGGACTCCTCATGTCGATCCTCGCGACCTTGGGCGTCGTAATCTTTCTCAACAAGACTTTCATCGGCATGGCGGTAAAGGCCGCCTCTGAGGATATCGTCGCAACGACCCTCATGGGGATCAGCGGTCACCGCGTCAACACCGTTGCTTTTGCCATCGGCATCGGTCTTTGCGGCGTGGCTGGGGTGGAGGTGGCGACCGTTTACTCCTTTGACCCCTTTTTCGGCTTTAATTTCGTGTTGAACGCCTTGATCTCGTTGGCCATCGGCGGGATCGGTAGCGTGACGGGCGCCCTTCTAGGAGGCATCGTGCTCGGCCTCCTCCAGAGCCTATCGTCCTTCTTGGTTCCAGGGTGGTCCGATGGGATAGCCTACGTGGTCTTTCTCGTGGTGCTGATGGTGAAGCCGGAAGGTCTCCTGGTTCGTTCGGTGAAAAAGGCATAGCATGAAAAATATGAGGTCTCTCATCATCGCGGCCCTTGTCACCCTTGCGGTAGCGGCCCTGCCCTTCGTTCTCAATGCCGAAACGTCCCCCGTCATCTATTTTATGTTCCTGGCCTTCCTCTATGTCGGGATTGCCCAAGCGTGGAACCTGGTCGGTGGATACACGGGGCAGATCAGTCTGGGGGGGCACGCTTTTTTCGGCCTCGGGGCATATACGACAGGCCTCATCTGGCTCCACGATATCACGAAGACCGGCTACTACTTCGACCCGGTGACCATGGTCCTCTCGGGTATCGTGCCCGCGATAGTTGCGATCCTCATCGGAATACCCCTCCTCTCGAGGCTTCGCGGCGACTACTTCGCCCTCGGCACCCTCGGGGTGGGCCAGGCCATCAAGATCCTCTTCATCAAAGGAGGAGATTTCACCAAGGGCGCCGACGGGCTTCATCTCCCTTCCAGGTTTTACACCTCCATGAGACCCTACTACTGGACAGGCCTCTTCCTCGCCGTTCTGTCAACTGCCGTCGTCTATTTCATGATCAGGTCAAGAACCGGCCTCGCCCTGCGGGCCATCAGGGAGGACGAGACCTCCTCGGCGTCCCACGGGGTTCCGGTCCTCAGGTATAAGATCCTCTCCCTGGCGATCGCCGCGTTTCTTGCCGGCCTCTGCGGCAGCCTCAACGGCATATACCTCTTTCACATCAACCCCGCTTCGGTGTTCAACCTCGACTGGACCCTCTACCCCATCCTCATATGCGTCATCGGAGGGACGGGTACCATCCTGGGCCCGGTTATCGGCGCCATCTTCATGACAGTTGTCTTCGCGATCGCGGACATATTTTTTGTCCAGATGCATGCAGTCATGGCTGGGCTCCTCATCATAGCGGTAATGCGGTTCATGCCAAACGGTCTCATCGGCTTCTTTCCGAAGAAGTCCCAGTGAGGGCGGTGATGACGAAGCTAAGGAGGGCGGCAATAGATAAGGGCAGCGAGGTTCATGATGAAGACTGTGGCAGCGTGCGCGGATTTCGCGGTGGTGATGAGCTAAGGAGAGAGAAAAAAGGAGGTGAATTGGCACGGCAAGGTATTG
>CAYZAF010000007.1:0-3355 GCA_964476435.1 uncultured Syntrophaceae bacterium | reverse complement strand
AGGAGACGGGTAGAAAGGTGATCGACGACTTTCCGGAATGGGAGCCCTGCCACAACCTGCTCATGCGCAACGGCATCCTGGGCTGGGAGAACGTGGGCGGGGACATTGCCAAAGTTGTGGGCAAGCGGTGTACCATATCCGGCTTCCCAATCCGGTGGTATATGGGAGACGGTTCGATCGTACGGCTCGTGGCGATGATAGATGAAGACGAGATGAATAAGGTGCCTGACCGGGTATACAAATACGGCACCACATAAGAATAGGATAATGTAAGACAGGATAATGGTTGTACCGTGCCTTCTTCTTGTTGAGGGCGTGAGTACGAGTTGGCGGTCATCCGGCCGAAGGCGAGGAAGAAAAGAGAGATAGCAAGATCATCTGCGGAGGCGTAAAATGAAAAAGGTTGAGATCAAGGATGTAAAACCGTACGAGGCTGCGGGACATTTCAACATGACTGCCATGCGGCTCCACGGGAAGGAGGAAACAGGGGCCAAGAAGTTCTGGATGGGCCTTTCCCATTTCCTTCCGGGAGGCGGGGCAGAGATGGGATCCACGCCAACCGACAAGATCTACTTCGTGCTCGAAGGAGAGGTGACTATCGTCACGCCGGATTCTGAGATCACTTTGAAGCGCTGGGACTCCATCTTTATCGGCCCGGGGGAGCAGCGGGCGATCATCAACAAGACGAACCTGCCGGCGAGCATGCTCGTGGTCATCAACTATCCCGACTAGAGAGGTGTCCATGAACAGAGAGACTATAAAAGACCTGTTCGATGTCACCAACAAGGTAGCCCTCATCACAGGCGCGACCGGCGGCTTCGGCAAGGCGGCAGCCTCTGCCCTGGCCGCAGCAGGGGCCCGCGTGGTGATTACGGGCCGCACGCTCTCCAAGCTTGAGGAGTGCGCCAAGCAGACGGGCGCCAAGGCATGTTTCCCCGGCGAACCAGCCAGTGAGGCGGATGTGGCGCGGGTGGTCAAGGAGACTATCGAGGCTTTCGGAGGGATCGATATTCTCATTACCGCGGCCGGGGTGAATAAGCCCGGTGCCATCCACGAGCAGCCCACCGACGAATGGCAGATGATCATGGACGCGAACGTCAAGGGCACCTATCTTTACTGCAAAGAGGTAGGCAAGGCCATGATAGCCCGGGGGCAGGGTGGCAAGATGATCCTCGTCGGTTCTGTGCGCGGCCTTCTCGGTTTGAGCCGGTATACGGGCTACTGCCCGTCAAAGGCGGCAGTTCACCTCATGGCCAAAACGCTCGGCTGCGAATTCGGGCCGCACAAGATCAATGTCAACTGCATAGCTCCCGCGGTCTTCCGGACAGAGCTGACTCAGTGGATCTATGACGACGCGGCCGTACACAAGACGTTCCTCAGCCGCATTCCCATCGGGAGGCTGGGGGAGCCGGAGGACTTCATCGGTACGGTGATCTTCCTCTCCTCCAAGGCCTCGGACTGGATGACAGGGTCGATTGTCTACGTGGACGGCGGCTACACAGCCGGCTAAACGTCTTTTGGTGAGGGGGGAGGCCGGGTCGTGGCTTTGCTACCGGAGGGGGTGCTGAACCCAACGGCGATGCGAGCGCTGCCACCCACGTACCATTGGCAGGTCACGTTAGTTTGCGTGTTGTGACGTGGGTGCCCGGCTAAATCAGTTGGTATGGCGCGAGCCGTGAGCGGGGAGGCTCCGAGGCTTTGCCGAGGAGGGGGTGCTGAACCCCATTAATTGAGGGACCTATGAGGGGAGAGAAGCGCGTTGCGGTGATCGGCGCAGGCCTGATGGGCCATGGGATCGCCCAGATCTTCGCCGAAAAGGGATGGCAGGTTTCCCTCACGGACGTGGATGAGGCTATACTCGTGAAAGCCCGTGAGGGCATTAGGGCCAATCTCACCCTTCTCGCCGGGCGCGGCATCGGGAGGCTCGAAGACGTGGAGGCGGCCCTGGGAAGGGTGGAGACCACCCTGAGCCTGGAAGAGTCGGCCGCGGATGCGGGCCTCGTGATCGAGGCTGTTGCCGAACGGCTCGACCTGAAACAGGAGATATTCAGGAAGCTGGACGCATTCTGCCCGTCCGGAACCATCCTCGCTACCAATACGTCGGTGATAAGCATCACGGAGATAGCGGCAAAGGCGGAGAAGCGTCAAAGGATCGTAGGCACGCACTTTTGGAACCCCCCCTACCTCGTGCCCCTCGTCGAGGTTGTGCCCGGGGCCGACACGTCTGCCGGCGTGGTCGACGCTACTTACGAGGCCCTGAAAGAGGTAGGCAAGCATCCGGTGAAGGTGCGCAGGGACGTGCCCGGGTTCGTGGGCAACAGGCTCCAGCATGCTCTTTGGCGGGAGGCCATATCCATTGTGGATCAGGGCATTGCCGATGCGGCCACGGTGGACGAGGTGATCAAGAACGGATTCGGCATCAGGCTCCCTGTACTTGGCCCCCTGGAGACAGCGGACATGGTAGGTCTCGACCTGACGCTCCAGATCCACGACTATATTCTGCGCCATCTGGACCGCTCCACCGGGCCAGCACCCATACTCAAGGAGAAGGTGAGACAGGGGGACCTGGGCTTCAAGACGGGCAGGGGTTTCCAGGAGTGGAGAGAGTCGAGCATCGAGGAGTGCAAGAAACGTCTCATGGAACACCTGATACGTTGGGTGCGCGAGCACCAAACCGGCTAGGGCCGGCCAATGACCCGTCGCTCCAGCCGTACGATCGAGCTTGGGGTCGACAGGTTCTGAAAGGTGAGGAGGTCTTCGGACTATGGATAAGCTCATCATCACCGCGGCATTGACGGGTAACATCACCCTCCCCGTTCAGACGCCCCACCTGCCCCTTACCCCTCAGCAGATCGTGGAGGATGCGGTAAGGGCGGCAGAAGCCGGGGCAGCTTCCGTACACATCCACGCCCGCGACCCGGTAACGGGCAAGCCGACCACGGAGCCCGATGTCTACCGGGAGATCGCCTCGGGGATCAAGGCAAGGGCAAACGTGATCGTCTGCGTCACCACCGGGGGAGTCACGGGTATGACCGCTGCCCAGAGGGTCAGGGTCGTGCCGAATCTGAAGCCGGAATTGGCAACCTTCAACACGGGCTCGATGAACTTCTCCATCCACCCCATCGTCGAACGGTACAAGGATGAGGATTACGTATACCCGTGGGAGAAGGAGTTCGCCCTGGGTCTCAAGGAGTACATCTTCAGTAACAACTTTGCCGACATGGAGTATTTCTGCAGTGCCATGAAGGAGAACGGCACGAAGCCGGAGCTTGAGGCGTATGACGTGGGCCACCTCTACAACATCCGCTACCTCATCAGGCAGAAGCTCCTCGACTTCCCCATATGGGTGCAGTTT
>CAYZAF010000006.1:0-4799 GCA_964476435.1 uncultured Syntrophaceae bacterium | reverse complement strand
CATGGCTTGGGCGGTAAAAAGGCTTGCCCAGCATTTCTTGATGCTGCGCACCAGCTCGCTTTCGCCTTTGACATTGAGGTAGGTATCAAACTGTCCCGCAAAGCTTGCTGTGGCCGCATCCTCCGCCACCCCGCTGGACCTTACCGCGACTGCAAGGTCGGCCCTTCCCGAGCGTCCGCATAGCTTCTCGTACTGTCTGCATACCCCATCTCCAATGTCGCCCGGCATCCCTTTCCCCTGAATGATGCCGCGAATGACCCTGGATATCTCTTCATAGTAATGTTTCGGTTCAGAGGGAAGTCTTGCCAGGTAGGGGGCGATATGGACGGCAGCGCCTGTTTCCGCCATGAATCTCTCGTAGGCCCCGGTCAGAACGACAAATCCAGAGGGAACAGGGATTCCGGCCCTGATCAGCTCTCCAAGATTCGCACCCTTACCGCCGGCCGAGCCGACAACGTCTCGCCCGAGATCTTCGAACCAGGCTATCAATTTGTCAGCCATTTTCATCCACCCTCCCCTACTCGAGGATGTAGACGGTGCCCTCGTTTCCGTCCACCCTTATCCGCTGCCCCGTTTTGATCGTCGTTGTGGCGGTTCGGGCATTTATCACGGCGGGTATGCGGTATTCCCTGCTCACTATGGCCGTGTGCGAGGCGATTCCTCCCGAATCGGCGACGGCACCGCCGATCAGCGAAAAAGCCCAGGTCCAGGAAGGGAAAGTGGCGGCACAGACGAGGATCTCACCTTTGCGGATCTCCTTCAACTCCTCCGGTTTGATCACGACTCGTGCAGGGCCTTCCGCCACTCCGCTGGATGCGGGAACACCATAGATGTCCGCCTTCAGCTCCGGCTTCACCTTCGGTATTGTGCCTACTACAAACTTCATCACCTGATAGTCTGCAGCCCTGAATGCCCGGCCGAATGCCTCTTCGATGGTGGCCCCACCAAGCACCGGCAGCCTCGGCTGCTCGGCCTGATATATCTTCTGCAATTGCTTGCGCTTGGCGACCAATTCTCTAAAATTTTGACGAGAGAGGAAATGAAACGCGATCTCCCATCCCGTGAGGTAAAATATGTCACCAGGCTCATTGATCAGACCGTAGTTTACGCATCGTCTGCCGAATTCCATGCCCAGGTGGCGGCCGATGGCCCAAACCATCATATCGAAGAAGAACTCGTGCTCGCTCGCTATCACATTGCAGGCCTGGGCGCTTCTCATCAGCGTTTCAAACTCGGCCCTGGACGCCTCCGGGACCCGGGAGAGCGCTTCTTTTTCGGCCCTCTTCCTGTCTTCTTCGGCTGCCTTTCGCGCTGCCACAAGCGTCTCCTCCCTGCCGCCTATCACGTAATTGTGGATAGCCAGGAAAGCCCCGGTGGGGTCCTCTATCCACGTGGGCTCCGTAAACTCGGAAGCCTTGGGCACCCTCCATCCCGCATAGTCCACAAATTCCCTGAACTCCTTCAACCAGTTTCTTCCATCAGTGGTGGCCTCGAGCCTGGGGATAATCTCGGAGGCCTTCGGGGGCTCTGCGAACAAGTCTTTTATTCCCAATTCGGCGGCGCGCACCGCGAGTCTCTCCATCTCCGCGTCGGAGGCCAAAAACTCGTTGTGAAACCCCTGCATCAGCCTCAGAAACAGGGGAGAGGTCTCATCGATGTCGAGCAGTTCGCGGCACATGTCCACAAACAGGGTCAGAATCACGGCCAGGGGGTGCAGGATAACGTAATGGCGCCGCCACGTCTCCGCGTGCAGATGGAGCCAATCGTCGAACCGGCCGGAAAGCTCATCATCACTGAGGCTGGAGAGGCCCCGGCGGATATCGTTCTTGAGGGGGTCCTGAAGCCTCGCCAGCGCCTCGCGCTGTTCACGATATACTTTGGTGAAGTCCTCTATGTAGGGAAGCATGACTTCCCGGAATCTGGCTTCCCGGCGGCCGATTTCCTCCTCATCCTCTACGATGAGCTCGGTAATATACAACCCGCCCCGCAGGGTCCTGCAGGCGTTGCCCCTGCACCTGGGATAGGACGTGTAATTCGCTCCATATGAAAAGTGGTTCAAGCCGCCGAGAGTCGTCTCCCACAGGCCGAACGGGCTGAGGCCGCTCCACAGCGGTATATATATCCACGCATTGCTCACCTTCAAGTCCCGCTCAGGATCGAATTCCCACAGCCCCTGACCATACTCGTTCAGATCGTACTTCGGCCACTTCTCGAGATCATAGTATGCGTTGCCCATCCTAGTCCCCCCTTTCAGGGCTAAAGGCCCTTCAAAAGCAGGCTTACCCGCAGCGGATGCAGGTACATGCCGGCGTCGTCCGGTCAAGAATTGCGCGGCCCAGGGTCAAGAAATGTCGCAGAACCATAAATCACAAAGGTCGAGGTTGAGGCTTCAATTTGATCTACCGGTCGGTCAAATCACACCATAGGGAAAAGACGATGTCAAGTTATTTTTTTTGCTTTTTTATGAGTTTATGGCTTTTTTTGTATGTTTTACCCACAATTTGCAGCCATCGCCAGCCCCATGACGCGCCAAAGGTTGACATCCATAGTTGATTATGCCATGCTGAGCATAATATACTTCCCTTCGCTCGGTCAAGTCCCTTCGGGCTCTCTCTAAAGCGCTCGATAAGATGGAAATGGCGAATCCATGAAAACCATCGGGGATTTGTCTGCTCGGGACTCACGTAGTGGCCAATGTAAAAGCAGAGAATCTCAAGGCACATAAGGCGGGAGGAGAAACAACATGGACGCTTATAAGATGTGGATCGCAGGCAAGTACGTCGAAGCGGAATCCCGAGAGACGTATGGGGTTGTCAATCCTGCGACGGGTGAGGAGATAGCCAGGGTGCCCCTGGGTGACCGGCGCGACGTGGACAGGGCAATTGAGGCGGCAACGAAGGCATTCCCCGAGTGGTCGGGCAAGTCCCAGCAGGAGAGATCGGCCATGGTCTTCCGGATGGCCACGCTCCTCAGGGAGCGGATAGAAGAATTCGCGCTCCTTGATACGCTGGATCATGGTACGCCTATTACGACTGCAAAACAAATGGTCGGTGGTGCAGCGGCTAATTTGGATTTCAACTCTCAAGGCGCGCGGACAATAATGTCGGAGGTGGTACCTGTCAGGCCCAATGCCCTTCATTTCTTTCATCGTGAGCCGGTCGGGGTGTGCGGCCTCATTATCCCGTGGAACGTGCCTCTCATCATGGTAGGGTCCAAACTGGGCGCCGCCCTCTCCCTCGGCAACACATGCGTGGTGAAGCCGCCGAGCATAGATTCCCTGACCACCTTGAGGTTCGCGGAGATACTCGACGAGGTGGGTCTCCCCGCTGGGGCGGTCAACATAGTCACGGGACCTGGCAGGACCGTGGGCACGGCGCTGGCCACTCATCCGGGGGTCGACCTGGTCTCATTCACCGGCAGTAGCGAGACGGGAAAGGATATCATGGCCAAAGCGAGCAGCACGGTGAAGCGCCTCGTCCTGGAGCTGGGCGGTAAGAATCCCTTTATCATCCTCGACGACGCAGACATGGACCTTGCGGCCCAGAAGGCGATGACGAGCCAGCTGCGCAACAGCGGGCAAATCTGCGCTTCCCCGGGGAGATACTACGTGAGTGAGAAGAAGCACGATGAATTCGTTGCGAAGTTGATCCAAGCCATGGAGACTTTCAAGGTGGGGGACCCCCTCGACCCGAAGACCAACATGGGGCCCATGGTTTCAGAAGAGCACCGGGACAAGGTGGAATACTACATCAGATCGGGCGTCGAAGAGGGGGCTAGACTCGTCCTGGGGGGCACGAGACCGACTGAGCCGCCTTTCGACAAAGGGTTCTACGTCATGCCTACCGTTTTTACCCTGGTCACCCAGAACATGAAAATCGCGAGGGAGGAGATCTTCGGTCCCGTTGCGTGCATCCTCACGTACAGGTCGGAGGACGAGGTAATAGACCTCGCCAACGATAATGCCTATGGCTTGTGCGCCTCGGTCTGGACCAAGGATATGGTGAAAGCGATCGGCTTCGCGAAGAAGCTGCGGGCCGGTACCATCTACATCAACGACCATCTCACCATAGGCCCGGAGATGCCCTGGGGAGGCTTCAGAGAGAGCGGTACGGGCAAGGAGAATGCTGTCGTGGGCCTTCACGAATATACCCAGCTCAAGCTGATCGCAATGGAACTGACGAAATAAGAAGGGAAAGAGAAAAGCATCCTTCTTGTTCTATCCCCACCTCTGATCCTTGACATGGGCACAGATTACTTAATATAACTAACCATACTAAATACCAGACAGGAGACGCACGTGGACGAGATTGTAAAAATTGCCCTTGAAGATTTCGAGAAGAAACCGGATGGTTCCTGGGTTTGTGTAAAGAATTCAGACGTAACTACCAAATCTCAAAACATAATAAGGTTAAAACCTGGCATGACTTTCAGAAAAGGCGGCAGACTCTGGGGCCTTGATGTTGCAGAGGCACTTGAGAGAATTGGTGGAAATTAGGAAAGCATAGATGCCTTGAATTCCAGAGTGCTGCCATCAACACGATCAGAGTGGAGGTAAACCTTAAATGAGAGGTAATTCCAATTCTAACTCGGCGCTATCTTTGTTGCCTTCGTCATCTGCTCCTCGATGTACTGCAACTGTACACCTTCGTCGCTCCTTTCTCGGCGCCTCGATATCGTCATGATTTAGAATTGGAATAAGTTATTTCCTCATCCGCGCGAGGACCTCTTCCATGGTTCCCATGTACGGTCCCGGGGTTTCCATCTTGATCGAGGCCATGGCTGCAGCGAATTCTAAGGCA
>CAYZAF010000005.1:0-13747 GCA_964476435.1 uncultured Syntrophaceae bacterium | reverse complement strand
AGGAATGAATAGGCAAGCCCCGCGTCTATAAGGTGCGGGGCTTGCCTATAATCCACGCGCCTGATACCGAGGCAAATCCCTACGGTAGGGCGTTCCTGTTTGCGGAGTATCACAAAGGAGAATCAAAGGGCAGGAACCTGCGGCCACCACACTTACGGGGCCGCGGGTGGGTACGCAATCGGTGTGTGAGCGAGTCTTGCGTGTAGACGGGTCAGCACCGGAGGCGCAAGCGTTTCGGAAGGAACAGCCTTCGAAAGCGGACGGTGCGGTTGCCTTTGAAGTAGACAGGACTTCTTGATAAGAAAAAAGGAGGGCCGGAGAAAAGAGGCGGCCACTACGCACTGGCGCCGCGCGAATCGGAAGGAATAGCCTTCGAAAGCGGACGGTGGTCCAGGAGGTCAGCGGTCCGTGAAGGTTATCTGGCTGAAGGCGAGGCAGACGCTGCCATCAGTTTTTTCGAGGCACATGGTTTTCCTGCCCCGCCGGTCTTGCCCGTAGAGCACTCGGTAGCCCTCGTGACGGACGAGGAGCCCCTCCGGTGTCTCTTCCTTGGGGCCTTTGAGGGCGAGGGCATCCATGAGTTGTTCCACCCCGAAGCCGTACTTCTCCACGAAAGGCCTCTCGTCCGTCGTTTTTTCGCTTCCGGCAATAAGGAGGAAAGTGCTGCCCGTCTTCTCGACATGGAGGACGGTTTGTCCGAAGGGCGAGCCATATGCCTCGAAGAGGAGGGCATCTGGGTAGTCCATCCTCAGGGCGAACGTGCCGGATGAATGCCTGCCCTGCCAACGCGCGTCGATATCCCCTTCGCCCTGGAGGTAAGTCACGTCCCCGGGCCATTCAACCAAGGGGATCTTCGACTGCAGAAGGGCGCACCCCGAGAGGCAGAGGACAACGAGCACGAGAAGGTGTCTCATCGTCGATTCTTTTCGAGACCCTTCAGTTTCTCCTCGAGGATCTTTTTTCTATCGGCCTTTGGTTCGAGCTCTATGGACTTCCGCAGGGAATCCATCGCCTTGTCGTACTCTCCGAGCTTGCCGTAGATGTCGGAGAGGTGCTCGATGATGGTGGAGTCGTCACCCACCGATTCCTGCGCCTTCAAGATCTCAACGAGTGCCTTCTTGTATTCTCCCTTGTTGTAGAAAACCCAAGCCAGGCTGTCCCGAATATAGCCGTCGTCCGGCCTTTTTTCGAGCGCTTTCTTTATCATCTGCTCGGCTTTGTCGAGGTTGATGCCCCGCTCGGCGAAGCTGTATCCGATAAAGTTGAGGGCTCCCGCATTATCGGGCTCTATCTTAAGAAGGTCTTCCATGAGGCCCATAGCCCTGGGAGAGTCGCCGCTTTTTTCGCAGAGCATGCCCAACTCGTAGAGCACATCAGCATTTTTCGGCTCTAAGTTCCGTGCCTTTTCAAGGACTGAGATGCCCTTGCCGTAGTCTTCCTTTTCTTCGTATAGGCCGGAGAGCAAAAGGTAGAGCTCGATGTTCCGGTCGTCCTTCTCGATGAGCTTGCCCGCTTCGCGGATGCCGTCGTCGACCATCTCCGCCTTGACATAGAGGGTGAGGAGGCTTCTCAGCGCGCCCTTGAACTCCTCCGACTTGTGATCCATCTTCAGAAGCTCGGCGATGGCCCGCTTGGATTGGCCTGTCTCCTCCAATGCCATGGCCAGGTAGAGCCTCGCCTTGTCATATTGGGGTCTGGATGCGAGAATCAGGCTGAATTCTTTTATCGCGTCCTCATACTTCCCTTCTTCGAGGAGCAAAAGCCCGATGTTCTCCCTCACCGACAGGTCGTCCCTATCGAGATCGGAGAGCTTCTCGAACTCGGTGATGGCCTTGTCGAAGTCCTTCTTCTGGACATAAATCGTGGCCATCCGGGCCCTCGCTTTCTTGTTGGTCGGGTCGAGCTGGAGGACCTTGTTGTAGTAACTTGCCGCTGCATCGAGGTTGCCCTCGATCTCCGAGAGTCTCCCGAGGTCGAGGAGGGCGGGCTCGAAATTCGGCCTCTTCACGAGGAGCCTCTCATAGTACCTCCGGGCCTTTTCGAAGCTCTTCATTTCCGTGCACACCCTGGCCGCATAGGTGAGGGCCATGACGTTGTCATCGTCGTAGGCGAGCACCTTCTCGTATATCTCGAGGGCCTCTTTGTATCTCTTTTCGGCGGCGTCAATGGACCCGAGGTAGAGGTAGGCTTCTGTGTCCTCCTTGTCCATGGCTATGCATCGCTCGTACAGCTGGCTCGCCCTCTCCAGCTTATTTTTCGACGTAAGAAGGCCTGCAAGGAGCATCAAGCTGTGGCGATTCTTCGGGTCGATCTTGATCGCTTCTTCGAGGAGGCCCTCGGCCTTGTCTAATTCCCCCTTTTTCACGTAAAGGAGGGCGAGTTCGGTCCTGATGGAAGCGGAGCCCGGATCGAGGGCGAGGGCTGATTTGTAGTGCTCAATAGCCTCCTCGTACATACCTGCCTGGGCTTTCTCGTAGCCCATGAGAAAGTCGAAGTAGGCTGGGCCTTTCGTGTCCTGGGCGGCTACCGCGCAGGACGGGAGGAGAACAGTCAAAAGGAGGGCCGCAAATAGTCTCATAGGGTCTTCATTGCACCTCGTTCGCGCCCAAAAGGGGTAATGGTGAGGAGCGCCTTCATCGGATTATCTCACCGATCCTATCCCACCTGATATAGTGGAGGAAATCGTCCGGCTGGCTGTCCAAGGAAAAATAGAGCACGAGCGCCCTTCCCACGAGGTCATCCTTCTTCACGAATCCCCAGAACCTACTGTCGTAGCTGCGGTCCCTGTTGTCGCCCATAACGAAATAGCAACCCTTGGGTACAGTGACAGGCCCGAAATTGTCCCTGGCGGAGAGAGACGCCGGGATAATTGCCTTGTCTTCGAAGAAGGCGTGGGTACCCTCTATGCGCCTCCCATTGACGAAGACCACCTTGTTCCGAATCTCGACCGTGTCCCCCTCTATGCCTATCACGCGCTTGATGAAATCCTTGCTTCTGTCCTGGGGGTACCTGAACACCACGACATCGCCCCTTTCGGGGCTGCCGAGATCGAAAAGCACGATGTCCGTAAAAGGCAGCTTCATCTCGTAGCTCAATCTGTTCACGAGCAAGTGGTCACCCACGAGGAGGGTTGGCTCCATGGAGCCGGAAGGGATCCTGAACGCCTGAACGACAAAGCCGCGAACGAGAAGCGCGATTACTGCTGCAATAAGAAGCGATTCGACATATTCTCTGGTCTTACTCTTCTGCACCATTTCTTACTCCCTGGAGACGCTGCATAAATATAACCTAAAATCAGGAATTTATCATGCAGGGGGGGGAGGGGATGGCTTTTCCTGTCCGCAGAAGCGTTCCTCAGGTCCGCTCCATCCTCTCCGGGGCGGAAACGCCGAGCATCTGCAGCCCTTCCCGGACTACAGCCTGAAGCACCATGAGGAGAGAGAGCCTTGCCAGGGTCAGGGCAGGCTCGCATCCAAGCACCCTTGTTTTGTTGTAATATCTGTGGAAGGTGGCGACGAGATCGATGAGTGAAAAAGTCAGGCGATGGGGCTCGAGGCTCCGTGCTGCCATTTCCACGACGTCGAAGAAGTTGAGGATGCCCTTCATCAGGTCCGTCTCTTCAGGCAGCACGAGGAGGCCCGTATCAGCGTCCTCGGCTGCCTTCACGTCGATGCCCCCTTCACGGGCCATCCTAAATATCGACTCGATCCTGGCGTGGGCGTACTGCACGTAATAGACTGGATTTTCGCTGGAGGTTTTTCGTGCCAGGTCCAGATCGAATTCAAGATGGGCATCGCTCTTTCTCATGAGGAAGAAGAAGCGGGACGCATCAACCCCCACCTCATCGACTACCTCCCTCAGGGTGGTGAACTGGCCGGACCTCGTCGACATTCCCACGGGCTTCCCGTCCTTCAGGAGGGTGACGAACTGGATGAGGAGCACCTTGAGGTCCTCCCTGTTTCTCCCGAGGGCTGCCACGGAGGCCTTCAGGCGGTCGATGTACCCGTGATGATCGGAGCCCCAGATATCGACGAGCGTGTCGAAGCCGCGATTGAACTTCTCCCGGTGGTAGGCAATGTCGGAAGCAAAGTAGGTCTTTTCCCCGCCCGATTTGACGACAACCCTGTCCTTGTCATCGCCCAGGGCAGACGTCCTGAACCAAAGGGCTCCGTCCTGCTCGTAGAGGCAGCCCCTCTCCTTCAGATCTCGTATCGTCCCATCCACGAGCCCTTTTTCGTAGAGGCTGTTCTCGCTGTAATAAGAATCGAAAAAGACGCGGAAGTCTTCGAGGTCCTTCTTGATGCCGGCAAGCACCAGATCGGCAGCGAAGCGGGCCATGAAGGCCACGGCCTCGCCTTCCTCCCCGGGAACGGCGTAGCTGCCGGTGAGAAGCAGCCGGGCTATGTCAGCCACGTAAGCCCCCTGGTAGAGATTGGGCGGGTATTCGATCCTTTCTCCCTGGAGCTCCTTCCACCTGAGCCAGACCGATTGCCCCAAAGTCCCTATCTGCCGACCAGCGTCGTTCACGTAGTATTCCCGGACGACCTCGTGGCCAGTCTTTTTCATGATAGCAGCGAGCACATCGCCCACTGCGGCGCCCCGGCCGTGGCCGATGTGGAGCGGCCCGGTGGGGTTGGCGCTCACAAACTCTATGATGACCTTCTTGCCCAAGCCCACGGGGGAATAGAAGTTCTCCACGCCCTTGCGCAGTATGTCGGCCAGCTCAGATCGATAAGCCTCATCGCGGACATGGAAGTTGATAAAACCTTTGGCAGCTATCGTCACATCGCTGCACAGAGCCGCTGCGTCCATGCTAGTCACGAGGGTCCGGGCTATCTCCTCCGGGCTCTTCCTCGCTTTGCGGGCGAGCTGGAAGGAGACGGTGGTCGCGTAGTCGCCGTGCCCTTTTTCCCTCGGTATTTCGATAGCTGGCTCGATTTCGGTATGCGGAGGCAGGGCACCCTCTTTCTTGCTGCGCTCCACCGCCTCCTTCAATATCTGCTCGAGCCTCCGTCTTATCATTCCTCGCCTTCTCCCTGAAAAACCTCCGGTCCCAAGAGACCGAGAGCGGCGCCTCCAGCACCTTCTGCGTGTTCCTCTTCGAGTCGTCTGAACACGCGCCGATATTCCGCTATTCTCATCCTACTTGTTGTTTGTGGCGACTATGATGGACCAGGGGTCCAGCCGGTTCTTCTTGAACACTTCCGTGATGTGCAGGTTGCAATGATTCGAGAGGAGGTCAAGGGAGATATCGGACCTCCATCCCCATTTCTCGCAGAGCGGAGAGAAGACTTTCTCCACGCCCGAGATAAAGCCGTTGTTGCTACAGAAATGGTTGAGGATGAGTATGCTTCCGCCGTTCTTCGTGACGCGCTTCATCTCGGAGACCATCTTTTCGGGATTGGGCACCACGGTGATGACGAAGGCCGCGACTGCATGGTCGAAGGTGTCGTCACCAAACGTCATGTTCTCGCCGTCCATCTCGAAAAGCTCGACGTGGTCCAGTTTGTGCAGCTCCTTCTTCCGCCTGGCCTGTTCGAGCATCTTCCGCGTGAGATCAATGCCGACAACCTTGCATTGCGGCGAATACGAAGTCAGGGAGATGCCGGTTCCCACGCCGACCTCGATCACCCTGTCGCCCTCGGCAATCCGGGACCTCTCTATGCCCATCTTGATTCTCGGAGAAAAAACGTGGCCGAACACCATATCGTAGACAGAGGAGTACTTCGAATAGATGCTCTTTACTTCCTCCTTGTTCATGGCCTCAAAATAGCAGATAAGGTGGTACGAGTCAAGGGAAAACTCGGAAAAGCCCGATGGAGGCACGAAAAGAGAGGATTGCGGGAACGCCGCAGAGAAGCTGAACCTAAAGCAGCCATGGCGTTTCCGCAATCCCTTTCGAACTCTACTCAATATCAGGGATAAACCCTTCCAAAGGTGCTATTTTTCGAAGTCAAACTCGATCTTGCCGTTCATAATCCGAGAAAAGGCAATCGGCCTGCGCACGACATGATTGATGCCGAAAACCTCCTGTCCGCCCATGCTGCCTCGCCCATAAGCGCTGTCTATGCTCTTCATGTTTTCGAGGGTGGCAGCGACCTTATCGGTATCGAGGCTCTGCGCTTTCTCGATGCCCTGCAGAAGAGGATAGAGCGCCTCGATCACCAGCACGTGGTCCATGTTGAGCGTGCCGTTGATCTGCCGCTCAACTAGAGGCCGGAATTCTTTGACTATGGAAGTCATCTTGGGGCTGAGAACGTCAGCGCCCCCATGAAAAACATCGTAGGCGTACTTCGGATTCAGCATGGCCTTTATTATATTCGTGTCACCCATGAGAGGCGCGAATACGGGACCGGTAAAGCCCAGTTCCCGCGACTGGTTGATTATTCCGGCGCCCCAAATGGGTATGGAAATGATCATGTCAATGGCATCCGGCTTCTTCTCAAGCGCCTTGGTGAGGATGGGATAGAAATCTTCGGTGCCGATCTTGAATGGTTCCTGAAAGACTAATTCCATGCCATGTTTCTGAATCTCTTTTTCGGCAGCCTCCTTCAGGCTCTTGCCTCCAGGGTCATCAGGGTATACGAAAGCTATTCTTTTGGCTTTTGGGTAATTCTTCGCGAGGAAATCATAGCAGACCGGAATGCAGTATATGTTCGCATGGGCATAGAAGCTGTAGCGCAGACCCGGGTACATCTCTTCCTTGCCCCACCCCATAGCCTTCATGCGCACTACCTTGGCTTCCTCGGTGATCGGCGTGAGGGCCAGATTGTTCGGCATGAACTGAGGGGCAATGATATATCTCACCCCGTCCTGCATCAATTTGTTGGCTGCGGCTATAGCGCCGGGCGGCGATGACTGATCATCTTGCGCGACGACCTTGATGAGGTACTTCTGGCCTTTGATCGTGATCCCACCCCTCTGGTTCATCAGATCCCCCGCAGGCTTCGCTGCGTCACCGAGGGCCCTTAGGGCAGGTGCCAGCGGACCGGTGATCGATGTGATGAGGCCGATATTCAAGGTTTGCGCCTCGGGCTCTTTGCCGAAAGAGCGCGAACCGGGAAACGAGGCAAGCACCAAGAGCACACAACATACAACCGCTACCCACCATACTCTTTTCATGTCGTCGTCCCTCCCCTCAAGGATTTCTTTAAGGGGGCGATGGGACCGCCCCCATTGCCCGGCGCGCCTGAGCTTCGAAAAGCGACCGCTTCTCCCCGGCAGATCGCATTCTCCTTATACTCAGGCCATCATGCCTACAAGCAAGGCCGTTGCTCTTTCGGCAAAGGCCGGATCATTTATGTGCGCCTCCATTGCTTCCAGCCGCACCAACGGATTCGAAAGCTTCTCCTTCAAAACCTCCGCAAATCTCCGGCCCGCCCCCGGCTCATAGAAAGGGGTCCCTCTGCCGCTGTCAAGTTTGGAAAAGCCCTTGAGGGGAACGAGCACAACCGTGGGTACCCGGGCCTTGCTCAGTCTTTGAGCCAGGAGGTCAGCGATTTTTCTCTGCTCTGGAGGGCTGGTCTTTATGAGATTAACCATGCCCTGGGCGAAGACAGTCCTTCCCCTCAGTCTTGCGGGAATCGGCTGATACGAAAACAAGGGGAAAAAGTCCAGACCCCCAAGGCCGATGACCTGCGGAATGCCCTTCTCGCAGGCAGCAGTGAACTTCTCTTCTCCTCCCCTGACAATCCCGCCGGACACGAAACTCACTAGCTCGTAACAAGAGAGATCGAGGGCACCGCTGAAATACCCCTGCCTTACGAGCTTCTCCAGCGCGCCGGTTCCTATGGAGTGAAACACCACCGGCTCGTATCCATTCTCGATGAGCAGGGACTTACATTGGTCGACGTACGAATGGAGCCCCAGGGTGCTGATCGCCACCCGATTCGCCTCTCCCGCCTCTTTCTCGTCCTGCTCCTCTGCCATTCCGCAAATGGCGCCCGCTGCCCGCTGCAAGGCGATCTTTGTCAGGCTGTTGACGCCCCACAGGTCAGCCGGGGACTGCATCACCGACCCGTCAACGCTCACCATTTCGCCGCTCATTGCCCCGGCGACAAAGGCGACGGTGGAGAGGGTGAGCTTGGGAATGCTCAGGGGCAGCTCCGGCATAATGATCGAAGCCTGGGTGGTACCGAGACCCCCTCCTATGGAGAGGACCGCGTCTATCTTCTTCTCACTTATCAATTGCTTGATGATGGTTTTTGCTCCCGAGGCCATGGCGGCGAGGGCGTGGGAATGGGTGGGCGCTCCGCTCACTATCTTCTCCAGGCTACTTCCCGTGGCCAAAGCCACCTTCTCGCGGTTGAAATCCGGCTTGAACAGGAGCGCTCCCCGGATGCCGACATCTATCACCAAGGCGCGGTGCCCCCTTCGCTCTATCAACCCTTTCAGATAGCGCGCTTCCTCGCCTTTCGTATCGAGCGTGACGACAACAGCGATGTTCTTGCCTTTCCGCCCCATCATTATGACCTCCCCCTCGTGAAGGACATAGCATTTCCCTCGGCAGCGGGGGTTAATCCTGACCGCCCGAGGGGATCACCGGCAGAAGCAGGTATGACTTGCCGAAGTGGATGCGGTGCGTCACTGTCTGCATGTGAGGCAGATAATGGGCGCCCCATGTCCCGAGCCTGGACAACAGGTCATCCTGATTCCTCACGATGAGCTCGATAGCATGGCCCTTCTTGAATACCATCGAAGTGGGCATGATTGCAATTGCGTACTCTATCACCTCGCCCGGAGGCACCGGCACAGGGTCTTTCCGCGGGTGGATGGGCAGGTAAGGCTTGGATTTGGCCTTATCGACAGCCCGGTGCTCAGCCGCGAGACCGCCGCCGCTCACCAATGTCTTCTTGCCATCCGGGCCGACATCCACGAGGTCCACCATCCAGTTCGTCTCCTCCTTGTCGATGGAGGCTTGGAGATTGAGGGAGATGTACCCGGTGACCTCGACGTCTTGCGAAAGCGGCTCGGTTCTATACGTCAGGCAGTACACGGTGGGGTCCAGGTATGGCGCCGGTTGAGTGAAGCTGTCAGGCTCCAACGAGCCGTTCACCGCGTGGGTCGAGAGGCCTCCATTCGGGTGCAGGAAGAGCTTGGTATACTCTGTCCTCGCAAGGGGCCACTCGTTTTCGAAGCGCCACTTGTTGACCCCGTTCACGAAGATCTTCAGGGGAGGCTCGTGCATGATCCCCGTGTCTATTCCCTTGATCCAGTAATCGAACCATCTCACTACCTCATCGAAGAATTGCGTCTGAGGTCTGTCCGGAGACAGGGGAGGCCACAGAAGGAATTTCTTGGCCTTCGATCCTATGCGCTGGAACAATTCAAACGAGCACCACGTATGGGTGGGAACAATGCCGGAGGTGGACAGGTAGGTTGGAACGGTGATCTGAGAGATTCCCGAGGGAGCATGGGGGGTGGGATGGAAGGACTCCAGCAACGAGTCAAAGACTATGGGGGAGCGCATGGGATATTTCAGCAGAGAGTACCACTTGCTGTTGTACTTGATATCGGGATGGTTAAGCGCCTCCTCCATCCTTCGCTCAAGCTCTTTCCTCGGGAGCTTGAACATTTCCGGCTGAGTCGGAGTGTTCTCGGGGACCGGAGCGCTGTCATTTCCGTGCCTGCCGCCGAGCACACTATTCATCTTGCAGTCAAAGATACCTGTCCATCCGTGGTCACCCTTGTGATAAAGGGTAAGGAAGGGGGTAATGGCTTTCAAGGCCGGGGGCGGGTTTTGGGCGAGTTCGAGCTGGGTGTTCGAGTAGCCGCACGCGCCTGTCATACCGACCCTGCCGTCGCACCACGGCTGTTTCGCGATCCATTCCAGGAGATCGTAGCTGTCCGTCGGTGGGACCCACATGCTCGACGGATGCTGACCCCTGCCTTCCGATCTGCCGATGTTCCTCGGCTCGCCAATGATATGGACGTATCCTCTCTGGACGAGATAGTCGATGTCTCCCGCTTCGATGCATCCGTCCCAGAGGGGGGAGTCATAGTACTCCTGCAGGGGCAGCCAGCGCGTCATCTCCTGCAATTCCTTCCCCCACCCGTAAAAAGAGAGCAGTCCGGGGAATCTTGTCTTCCCTCCTGCTTTCGCGACAGGACTATAGATGTCTACTGCGAGGCGGACGCCGTCGCGCATAGGGACCATCACGTCCTTCTGCACTCTTACGGAGTACGCCGGCTTCGAGCCTTCTGTTTTCTTTATCTGGGGATAGCCGTCGAAGTAGACGCCCTTGACAGGTGTTCTCAAAGAGACAGCCTGCCCCTGGGGTTTGTAGCCTTTGACCCTCATGGTCATGTCGTCGCTGCGGTAGATATGGAGATTCGGCTGAGCACGCTTGATTTCGATTGCCATTATTGCCCTCCTTATCGTGGAAGCGGCCGGAAGAACCCGATCGCGGAAGATTGAGGGTCCTCCCCGGACCCGCACCGAGATCAATGACCTGCTTCTCTTGTTCAGCTATATTACAGCGCGGGCTCGCTCAAATGGGAATATGACAAAACTTGGAGCATATTGGTACCTCCATGATCATATATATGGTCACAAGGGGGGGAATCGAGTCAGCTGGCGCCAGGCGACTTTTTAGCCCGACGGGTTTTTAGTCCCCAATCGCTCGAGGCGCCGGGCTCAGCACATGGGCTTTAGAGCCTTTCTCAAAATCCATTCCCGTTTCATGCCCATAACCTCCTGGGAGACTTGGCTGCCTATGGGTGTAATCCAGAGAATCTTACACCCGACCCGAAAATCGCATCTCTCGCGGATCTTCCGTTCCTCATCGGGAAGACTTGCAGGCCGCAAGAACAACCCCTCCGTCCGCTTTCGAAGGCTATTCCTTCCGAAACGCTTGAGCGCCCCCGCGTAGGGACACTCTCTTCTCTTCAGGGTCTCCCTTTCTTACCACGAAGACTCGTCTGCCTTGAAGACACCAGTAAGCTCGACGACAACCCCTCCGTCCGCTCTCGAAGGCTATTCCTTCCGATTCGCTTGAGCGCTTCCGGTGCTGACCCGTCTAGACGGAAAGACTCGCTCACGCTCGATTGCGAAACCACCCGCGGCCCCGTAAGGGTGGTGGCCGCGGGTTCCTCCCCTTTCGTTCTGCTAGGTGATCCTTCCGCAAACAAGAGCGCCCTACTAGTACGCTATGCCTCGGAATCAGGTGCGTGGACTAGGGAGAAGCCTCCGCACCTAGAGAAGGTGCGGAGGCTTGCCTATATGGTACCAACTCGCTCGTCTTTCGTTCACGGGTACCCCAGCTCTTTAGGCGATGCGAATCGAGAAGGAACAGCCTTTTAGCGGACGGAAACCTCGTCTCTTTTACACCACATCACGTTGGGATAAGGGCGTGTTACCCGTTGCCGACTTCGTGCAATGCGACCCGCGGAAGTGGAATGCCCCTCACCCGCGGGTGCCCCGCCTTCCTGTGGTCGGAACGCTCGCGACGTTTCCGGCAAGGTAGAGAGCCCCCTCAAGCGAGCGAAAAGCGAGCGGTGGGGGCGTGGGGGCGGGAACTCTTGCCGGAATAAGGAGCGATTGCTTTTCTTAGGGCGAGGCCTGTCACGAGGAGGTGACGGGTGACACGGCCTTAGCGCACAGCATTGAAAAGCCGCCCAGGAGCGCGCACCCTCCCCTTGTTTGGTATCAATGGTGGCCAAAGGAGCGGCATTCGGAATGGCTGGCGGGTCTGGAGGGTGAACTTACCTGGAGCGCCGGAAGCGGCGCCTTTAATTGTTTTGCATTTTTTCCCCAAACCATTTATCATAACGGGGGTGCGGCCTTACATTTCAGAGGATTTGTGCGCGAAGTGCGGGGAATGCGTCAGCACTTGCCCCTACGAGGTGTTTGAAGAAAGTGACGGCGCAATCGTCGTTTCAGCCCCGGAGGACTGCATCGAGTGCACGGCGTGCATAGACTCCTGCCCCAACGCAGCAATCTTCATGGGTGACTAGATGGAACGGGTCCTGCTGGACGAAAAAGCCGTGGAGAGGAGCATCAGCAGGATCACCCTCGAGATCCTGGAAAAGAACCAGGGCTCGAAGAGCCTGAGCCTCATCGGCATAAGGACGAGGGGCGTCTTCCTCGCGAAGCGCATTTGCGACAAGATATCGGCCATCGAGAGCCGCCAGATGCCCCTCGGGGTCCTCGATATCACCATGTACCGGGACGACATAGCCACGCTCAAAGCGCCCGAGGTGAAGAAGACGGATATCCCCTTCAATGTGAATGACATGACCATCGTGCTCATCGACGATGTGCTCCACACGGGAAGGACCACGAGGGCTGCCATAGACGCCATGATGGACCTCGGAAGGCCCACGAGGATCCAGCTCGCGGTCCTCGTGGACCGCGGCCAGAGGGAATTGCCCATCCAGCCCGATTACACGGGCATTTACTACACGGCTGCCCCGGAGGAGGAGGTATTCGTCAGGCTCCGGGAGATCGACGGCAAGGACGAGGTGGTGCTTACCGCACGGCTATGAGCTGGACTCACAAGGATCTGCTCGGGGTTAGGGAGTTGTCGCGGGAGGAGATCCTTTTCCTTCTTGACACGGCCGATTCCTTCAGGGACATTTCGCGAAGGGACATCAAGAAGGTCCCCACCTTAAGAGGCAAGACAGTCATCACCCTTTTCTACGAGCCGAGCACGAGGACCCGCGTCTCATTCGAGATCGCCGCGAAAAGGCTCTCTGCAGATGCCGTCAATATCTCCACGGCATCGAGCAGCGTCGTGAAGGGGGAAAGCCTCGTCGACACGGGAAGGAACCTCCAGTCCATGCGGCCCGATGTCATCGTCATCAGGCACAGCATGCCCGGCGCTCCCCATATGCTCTCACGCATCCTCGACTGCTCCATCATTAACGCCGGAGACGGAGCCCACGAGCATCCCACCCAGGCCCTCCTCGACCTTTTCACGATCCGGGAGAAAAAGGAGACCGTGGACGGCTTGAAGATAGCCATTATCGGCGACATTGCCCACAGCAGGGTGGCGCGCTCGAACATCTTCGCCCTCAAGAAATTCGATACGGAGATCACCTGCTGCGCCCCCTTGACCATGCTTCCCCCCGGCCTGGCGAGTCTGGGCGTCAAAGTTACGGACCGGCTGGACGAGGCCGTGGCGGACAAGGACGTGATCATGATGCTCCGCATCCAGAAGGAGCGCGGAGGAACGTCCTATATCCCCTCAATCAGGGAGTATGCCTCGCTCTACTGCCTCAACGAAGAGCACGTGGGGAGGGCGCGCAAGGACGTCATCATCATGCATCCCGGTCCCATGAACAGGGGGGTCGAGATCAGCGACGCTGTGGCTGACGGCCCGTACTCCGTCATCCTCGACCAGGTGGAAAACGGCGTTGCCGTGCGCATGGCCATCCTTTACTTGCTTTCCGGAGGAGAGAGTTGACGATCCTCATAAAGCATGGCCGCCTCATCGATCCGAAGAACGACAGGGACGAACGCGTCGACATCCTCATCAGGGGCGATGCCATCGAGAAGATCGACAAGAACCTCTCCGGCGCGGCTGCAGACCGCGTCATCGATGCGGAAGGCCTCGTGGTAGCGCCCGGTCTCATCGATGTCCACACCCACCTGAGGGAGCCCGGCTTCGAGTGGAAGGAGACCATCAGGACAGGTACCATGGCCGCGGCCAAGGGCGGCTTCACATCGGTGGTCTGCATGGCCAACACAGACCCTGTGAACGACAACAAGGCCGTCACCGAGTACATCATGGAGAAGGCCCGCGCG
>CAYZAF010000004.1:0-2193 GCA_964476435.1 uncultured Syntrophaceae bacterium | reverse complement strand
ACGTGGCAGAAGACGTCTATGGTCATGCAATACCTCGTCGAATGCCCCTTACGCTCCTCCACCCGAGAGGGCGCTTTCCGCGTTCCCCTTCACATACGGCTTAAGCGACGCCCCTCACCAATCCCTCATCGGCGAATGCTTCGTTCCAGGTTAATGGTCTTCGACGGGCTGAATTGGTTCGCGCTGAAGAAGTGCATCAGCCTGGAATCATCCGAGTCGACCAGGGTGTTTATTTTTCGCACACCCAGTGCCCTCAGATGATCAACGAATTCTTTGATCAACTGTTCGCCGATGCCCCTGTGCTGGTATTCGGGGTCAACCCCTATGGTATCCAGGGTTGCTTGCTTGGAGATGCCGTATTCTCCTATGAAGAGTTCCCCCATGACAAAGCCCACCATCGTTCCATTCTCTTCCTCTGCCACAAGGGAAGTCGGCAAACGGTCCGTGGATTGAACGAGCTCCTCGAATTTCAGTTTGTAGTACTCCGGCCTGGAGGCCTTGAATACCTTCTCGTCAATCCGAACCACAGCGGCAAAATCGCCGCTCTCCATGAGTCTGATCGTCACAGTGCGCTCCTTCATCTTGAGCACCTCACTCATAGGTTGAGCCGCTGATGCGCGGCAGGGTCCGCTCCCTTTCCGATAGGGGTATTCTGCAGACGGAAAGAGGAGAACGTAGGGTGTTTTCGAGAAGACAACCCTTGCGCGACGGGATCTAGAGCCTGAGGATTCTCTCGGCGTTCCCGTGGCATATCCGCTCCCTGTCAGTGTCTTCCATCTCCACATTATCCATGAACCCGGACGCTTCTTTACTCGACTCATAAGGGTAGTCTGTTGCGAACATTATCCGGTCGCTCCCGAGCACGGAAGAGACGAAGTGGAGCACCGGCTGCCAGAACATGCCGCTCAGGGTTACGTAGAAATTATCTCTGAAATACTGGGCCGGGCTCTTTCTCAAGCCCCGGTAAAACGCAGCGGATGCGGGGTCCCCTTTCTCCTCATCAAACCGGCTGTCGAGGCGCCACAGCCAGAAAGGCAGGGCCTCCCCAAGGTGGCCGAGTATGATCTTGAGGCGCGGGTACGCGTCAAAGACGCCGCTCAATATGAGGCGCATGGCGTGAAGGCTCGCCTCGGCAGGGAATCCGAGCATGGCGCTCGCAAGCCCCGGGTAGGTGAGATACGGCTTTATCATGTCCGGAGAAGGCATTTTGGGGTGTATATAAATGGGTACGTCGAGCTTCTCTGCCCTGTCGAATATACCCCAGTACTTCCTGTCGTCCAGGTATTCCCCCCTGATATGCCCGTTGATCATGGCACCTTTCAGTCCAAGGTCCTCCACGGCCCGCGAGAGCTCGTCTTTAGCAGCTCGGGGATCCTGCGGGGCAAGGGTCGCAAGGCCCGCGAACCGGTCGGGGTATCGGCGCACGACAAGGGACAGCTCATTATTGACCCTCCTCGATAAGTCTGCACCTTCAGCGGCATCGAACATCTCGACGCCAGGGAAAGAGAGCGAGAGCACCTGCATGTCTATCCCTGCCTCATCCATCTGCGCCAGCCTTCCCTCCCCCAAGTCGACGAGGGGATTAGGTTGGTCGGCATCCATGAGGCGGCACCCCGTCTGTGACCACCAGTCCCTGACAAACCTCTTTCCCTCTATCTCGATAAGCTCCCGCCTCGGCCATTCATGTCGGCCGTACAGATGGTCCACGAAGTCCTTCGTGTGAAAATGCTCCTCCAGGGCTATCTTTTTCATGGCTTCTCCATGCAGGCCTGCTGACTTAAAGCAACGAAGCCTACGGGTCATCGACGCTATGGCCAATCATTACCACGAAAAACCCCTCATGGCAAGCGACTTCTTATTTTTTTCTGCAATAAGGGAGGCGCACAAGCGCGCGCCCTTTCCCCATGGGGGCTTAAAGACCCTCGCTTGTCTTTTTCCGCGTAGGAATTGCGGCCACTTTCATATTGAAAACGTCAAATTACCTGGAATATAATGAGACGCCTTCATAGGGAGGATGAGCACGGTTCTGCCGGGGAAGAGGCTCGAATATGGGGGGAATCGTCTGCCGCACCGACGATAGAGGTCAGAGCAAGCAAAAGAGGGTAGGCCGTCGTACTGGCGGATACGCTCTGCCCCCCCGGCGCCTCTTTTTTTCGGGGATAGGCCATGCGTGAGTTTATCCTGCAGTTCCTG
>CAYZAF010000003.1:0-1952 GCA_964476435.1 uncultured Syntrophaceae bacterium | reverse complement strand
AGATGACCGGGGCCGAGGTCTTCATCAAGGCCGAGAACCTCCAGAAGACAGGATCGTTCAAGGTAAGAGGGGCCTTCAACAAGATGTCCCGCCTCGGAAAGGGGAAGGTGGCCGCGGCCTCCATGGGGAATCATGGGCAGGCAGTCGCGTTCGCCGCGAAAGAGCTCGGGATGGAGGCGCTGATCGTTATGCCCAGGAGCGCCTCCATAGTGAAGGAAGAGGCTGCGAGGGGCTATGGTGCGAGAGTCGAGCTTTACGGGGAGGCGTTCCAGGAATCCCTCGACTACGCCCTCTCCCTCGAAGGCTATACCTTTGTCCATGCCTATGACGATGAGCTGATCATGGCAGGCCAGGGGACTATCGGCCTTGAGGTGCTCGAGGACCTGGAGGATCTTGACGCAATTCTCGTTCCTGTAGGGGGCGGGGGCCTGATCGCCGGGATAGCCGCGGCAGTGAGGGAGTTGCGCGCCTCTGTCGAAGTGGTAGGGGTTCAGGCCAAGGCTGCCCCGTCCGCGTGCCTATCTTTTCAAGAGGGCTCTGCCAGGGAAGTTCCGCCCCTGCGCTCCCTTGCCGACGGGATAGCGGTGGGAAAGGTCGGAGAACGAACGCTTTCTCTGATGCAGAAGTATGTGGACAGGATGCTCAGCGTGGAGGAGGAGACGATCGCCATGGCCATCCTCCTTCTCATGGAACGGAACAAGTTTGTCATCGAAGGGGCAGGGGCGGTGCCCCTCGCCGCGCTCATGGAGAACCGGGAGCTTTTCAGGGGCAGGAGGGTTGTCCTTGTCGCCAGCGGGGGCAATATCGATTCGACGGTGATCGACAAGATCATCTACAAAGGTCTTCTGACGAGCGGCCGGATCCTCGTGTTCGAGGTTATAGCGGAAGACGTGCCCGGGACGCTTCAGGCCCTTGCCGGCATCATCGCGCAACACAGGGGCAACATCCTCAATGTCGTTCACGACCGGCTTCAGGCCGATCTCCCCATAGGCAAGGCGAGGGTGATGTTCGTTGTCGAGACCCGCACCCCGGCCCACCTCGAGGAAATCCTCCTGGACATCAACGAGAGTGGGTATGAGGCAAAGGCGCGATAGCAGGGACCGGCCTGACCGGACTGTCTCCTTTGGCATTGTTGTCCATGGGGGGGTGGGCTCTTCGACGAGGCTCGCTGGTCCATGCGCTTTCGCCTGCGCCAAGGCATTCGCCATGTTGGAAGCAGGAGTCGACGCGCTGGAAGCGGTAGTGGAAGCGGTTCGCCTCCTCGAGGATGACGGGAGGTTCAACGCGGGGCGCGGTTCTACGATCCGGCTCGATGGGAGGACCGTAGAGATGGATGCGAGCGTCATGGATTCTCAAGGCAGGCTCGGCTCAGTGATGGCGGTGAGGGACGTGAAAAACCCCATTCTCGCTGCCCTGGCCGTATCGGGAACGCCCCATGTGGCGCTGGCCGGCCAGGGGGCTACCCTCTTCGCGAGGCGGGCGGGCATCGGGCCGTCGCCGGAGTCTTCGGAAAAGGCCCGCAAAGGGTACGAGAAGACGCTCCAACTCATCAAGGAAGGGGGGATCAGGAAGAAAGATGCGCGGTGGAAGGGAGCCGACCTGGAGAGACTCTGGAACTTCGAGCTTCCCTATGGGCAGGCCATTCTACCCGACACGGTCGGCGCCGTGGCGAAAGACAAGGCCGGTCATTTCGCCGTGGCCGGCTCTACCGGCGGCGCTTCCCCCATGATGTTGGGACGCGTGGGAGACACGGCCATCGTCGGATCGGGCTTCTTCGCCGGCCCCCAAGGTGCAATCGCCGCGACCGGCATGGGCGAAGCGATCATCCGCAAAACCCTCGCCAAGGCCGTTTACGATCTTATCCAAGAAGGGAAAGAGGCCAAGCGCGCGTGCGGGGAAGGCATCCGAATGTTTCCCCCAACTCTCCCCGTCGGCATCATCGCCATTACCTC
>CAYZAF010000002.1:0-8666 GCA_964476435.1 uncultured Syntrophaceae bacterium | reverse complement strand
CCAGAACATGAAGATAGCCAGAGAGGAGATCTTCGGTCCCGTGGTCCCGATACTCAAGTTCTCGTCGGACGACGAGGCACTGGCCTACGCCAATGACAGCACGTATGCGCTTTGCGCATCGGTCTGGACCAAGAACATCTCCACGGCCTTGCGGTTTGTCAATGAGCTCGAGGCAGGGTATGTCTGGGTAAACGACCACATGGCGCTCGCGTCCGATCAGCCCTGGGGGGGCTTCAAGCAAAGCGGCATAGGGAAAGAGAACTCCGCCATGGGCCTGGAGGAGTATACCCAGGTGAAGGCGGTCTCCATACAACTTTAGAGGAGGTGTACGGGGCTTGGGTCTTTCTCGCCATCGCCCCGTACCTCGTACCGCACATGCTGTCTCCCTTCTTCCGCGGTCAGGAGCGATTGGCCTTTGGAGAAGGAGTGACCGGGAGGACCCATAGATGAGGCTCTCGAACAAGGTAGCATTGATTACCGGAGCCGGCAGCGGCTTCGGTCAGGCCTCGGCCATCCTGTTCGCCAAAGAAGGGGCGAAGGTGGCTGTGGCGGACATCGACGGAAAGGCGGCTGCCGGCACCGTGGAGACGATCAAGAAGAACGGCGGCGACGCCATAGCCATCGAAGCGGACGTGTCGAAGCCGGCCGAGGTGGAAAGGATGGTCAAGACCGCCGTCGAAAAGTACGGAAAGCTCGACATCCTCTTCAACAACGCGGGATGCCCGATGCTCCCCACGCCGGTGGAGAACCTCGAAGAGGAGCTTTGGGACAAGATAATGAACGTCAACGTGAAGGGCATATTCTTCGGCTGCAAGTATGCAGCGCCCATCATGAAGAAACAGGGCGGAGGCGTCATCATCAACACGGCCTCCATCAGTGGGCTCCGTCCAAGGCCCGGCTCCAGCGCCTATGCGACCTCGAAGGCTGCCGCGATCATGCTCACGAAGGCCATGGCCATCGAATTTGCATCGTCGAATATACGCGTGAACGCCCTGAACCCTGTGGCCGCAGATACGGCCATGCTTCCAAAGCTCGGCGTCACGAAGGAAGCGATGCCGAATATCATCGCCTCCATCCCCATCGGGCGGCTCGCAAAGGTTGAGGACGTGGCCTACGCGGCGCTCTACCTCGCGTCCGATGAAGCGGCAATGGTCACGGGCATAGGCCTCGACGTGGACGGCGGCAGGGGCATCTAGCAAACAGCAAGCCCGTTGCTTCCACGACTTGAACAGTGATTAAGGAGGAAGGCCTCGATGAGCGACGCATACTCAAAATTCAAGGTGGCGGCAGTTATGGCGGCACCGGTCTTTCTGGATCGCGAGAAGACTGTGGAGAAGGCCTGTCGGCTGATAAAGGAGGCTCGAAACCTGGGCGCCGAATTGGCAGTTTTCCCGGAGGCCTATATCCCTGCTTATCCGTATTGGATTTGGCTGGGAACGCCTGCCTGGGGAGGACCCTTTTTTTCCCGGCTTTTCAAGAATGCGGTGGAAATACCGAGCCCAGCGACGGAAGCAATAGGCGCCGCGGCTGCCGAGGCGAACATGTATGTGGCCATGGGAGTAAATGAGCGTGAGAAAGGCACCTTGTACAACACTATCATCTATTTTGATAGGGTTGGCCGGATCATCGGCAGACATCGGAAACTTCAACCCACCCACGCCGAAAGAACAGTCTGGGGCAGAGGAGACGGGAGCGACCTAGTCGTATGCGACACGGATCTCTGCAAGATGGGAGGACTCATTTGCTGGGAGCATACGATGGATCTTGTCCGGTATGCCATGATCGCCTTAGGGGAACAGATTCACGCGGCGATTTGGCCTCCGGCTTCCGCCTTTGTGAGTACCCCCCACGCTCCCTTTTTCAATGAAATGGTTGAAGCCATGTCACGAAACCATGCGATCTGCGGTCAGATCTTTGTGATCAACGTCTCCTCAATCATGGATGATGATGCGGTCGAGAAGCTGGGCATGAAGGGTCGGCCGGACATGATCAGGGAAGGAGGCGGCTGGAGTGCGGTCGTCAATCCCCATGGGCAAATCATCGCCGGTCCGGCCACAGAAAAAGAGACAATCCTTATTGCCGACATCGATCTCGAAGAGATCGTCAATGCTAAGGGATTCTGTGATTCTGTGGGACACTACGCCCGGCCGGACGTCGTCCATATCGTGGTCAACCGAGAGAAGCCCTCGGTCATGGTAACTCAAAGAATGGTCAATGAACATTCTATCCCTGTCTCCTTGGCCGAAAATGATGCGAGTAAACGGAAAGAAGACGAGCCTACCTAAGAGCACGATAAAGCAGACAGGAGGAAGAGAGATGGCGATTCGTTTCCTGGATCCAAAATCAATAGACGGCGTTCGGGCGTACGTGAATAATGACCCCGAGTTCAGACTGGCCTCAAAGTTTGTGATCGCCGACATACTGCTTGGCGTGGGAGACTCTGAGTGCATTGTCAAGATCCGTGAGGGGCTCGTATCAGAAATACAATTGAACCCTACTTTTATGGATGCGTGGAGCTTCCACATCAAGAGTACCGAAGATGCATGGAATAAGTTCCTTTTACCCATTCCGCCCCCCAAACACAACGGGCTCTTTTCAGCGATGATTTCCCAAAACTTCAAGGTAGGGGGAAACCTTGAAATAGCCTTCAGCTACTTCTGGGCCGTGTGCCGGATGCTTGATCTTTTCAGAGAAGTGCAAAACAACTAGGAGGCCGATCGATGAAGAGTATAGAGCCCGTTACGGGGAAATATGTCCGGCTCACCGTTCAGGGCATAGAATATCGGGTTTATTTTGAAGAGAGCGGACAGGGAATCCCTCTCGTCTGTCAGCACACGGCCGGCTCGGACGGTCGACAATGGCGCCATCTCCTCAACGATCCTGAGGTGACCTCTATGTACCGGGTCATAGCTTTTGACCTTCCCTATCACGGTAAGAGCCTGCCCCCGGAAACAGTCGAGTGGTGGAAGGAGGAATATCGGCTCCACAAGAGCTTCCTTTTTGATTTCCATGCCGAGTTCGGTAAAGCTCTGGGACTGGAAAGGCCAGCGTACATAGGATGCTCGATGGGCGGCCATCTCGCGCCCGACCTCGCCCTCGAACGACCCGACATATACAGGGCGGTGATAGGCGTTCAGGGAACCGCACATTCGGGGCATTCCACGGAGATCTGGTGGTACCACCCGAGGGTCAGCAATGACTTTAGGTTCCACGCAATGATGGCCATGCAGTCACCCACGAGCCCCGAGAAGTATCGCCGGGAGACTTCCTGGGAGTACAGTCAGAGTGCCCCCTTTGTGTTCAAGGGAGACCTGTACTACTACTTTGCGGAGCATGACGTTACAAAAACAGCCCAGAACATCGATACGTCACGCTGTGCTGTCTACCTGATGGCAGGTGAATATGATCCGGACGCCAATCCGGATGAAGGCAGAAGGCTGGCGGGCATGATCAAGGGATCGAAGTTCGTCGCCATGGAAGGGCTCGGACATTTTGGTATGTGCGAGAACTATCCGGTTTTCAAGAAGTACTTGATGCCCTTTTTGCGGGAAATAGCAGACAAGAGTTAAGGTCGGGGGGAACGCATACCCGGCCTGGGTAATTGAAACTGCCTCAAGACTTAAGGTCAATGGCCATACATGGCGAATACCGGACGAGTTCCTCAACCCAAGTTCTCGTGGTATGATATTCGGAATGACACGGAGAAAGGACCATTTGCGATGGAAAGGATCGGTCGCAAGATAAGAAGGGAGCGACAATCAAAAGACTTATCCCTGAAGGAACTTGCCGAGAAGTGCGGGGTGAGCACCATGACGCTCCAAAGGATAGAAACCGGTAAGACGAGCCCGTCTGTCGCCGTGCTTTCCCAAATTGCTCACTTTCTGGCGCAACCGATAGATTTCTTTATCAAAGAAGAGAGCCCCAAGATACAGGTGGTGAAAAAAGATGATCACCGTGTCGTCGAAGCCGAAAACATGCGGCTCTCCATGATCGCGCCATTGGGCCTTATTGGTGACAACATATTCGTAAACCTCGTTGAGGCGAAGAAGGGGCGCTTTATTGAGTCCCATACGGACAACGGGTATTCATTCGTATACGTTCTTGAAGGTGGTATCATCTTCGAGCACGATGGGGTGAAACACAAGCTTCAACCAGGGGATGTGCTCTATTACAATGCCTCCTATCCTCATTCAGTCACGGCTACAGGGAGGACCCATAAATCCATCAATGTGTTCTTCAAGGGGAAAACGTGAGAGAATAGCGAGTCTATTGCTTAAAGGCAAAGGCACTAGGGATCTTAGCTAAAATGAGGATGCCCAGGGAGGTCCCCCATGCTCCTTGAGACGAAGAAACTCACGAAACAGTTCGGCGGTCTCACCGCCGTCTCCCATTTCGACTTAATTGTCGACTCAGGACAGATCGTCGGCCTCATCGGTCCCAACGGCGCAGGAAAGTCGACCCTCTTCAACCTCGTCACCGGGGTCTTGCCTCTCACGAGCGGCCGGGTGCTCTACGAGGGGAAAGACATCACGGGCAGGAAGCCTCATCAGGTGGCGGCACTGGGGATAGGACGTACCTTCCAGCTCAACCCCCTCTTTGCCGACTTCACCGTCCTCGAGAATGTCTCTGCTTCCTTCCACCTCCACCCGAAGTCGAGTCTCCTCGAGATCTACTTCAACACCCCCACGTACAAGAAGAACGAGGCGTACATCCTGGAGCAGTCCCTCGCCATCCTTACCCTCGTGGGGCTCGAGAAGGTGAAGGACGAGCTGGCGAGGAACCTCCCCCACGGCTACCAGAAGATGCTCGGCGTGGCCCGCGCCCTCGCGACGAGACCGAAGCTCCTCCTCCTCGACGAGCCCTTGGGGGGGATGAACCCCTCCGAGATCGAGTTCACCCTGAACGCCATCAGGAAGATGAGGGACCAGGGGGTGACGTTCCTCATCGTCGAGCACAACATGCAGATCCTCGACCTCTGCGACAGGGTCGTGGTGATCAGCTTCGGCCAGAAGATCTGCGAGGGCCTCCCGAAGGAGGTACGGGAGGACGAGCAGGTCATCAGAGCCTACTTCGGGGGTGACCGTGCTCCTTGAGATGGAAGGCATCACCGTTCACTATGGCAAGTCCCTCGCTGTCAAGGATATCTCCCTCCACGTGTCCGAAGGGGCTGTGGTGAGCATCATCGGGGCGAACGGGTCGGGGAAGAGCACGGTCCTGCGCGCCCTCGTCGGCCTTACCCCCTTGAGCGCCGGCACCATCAAGTTCAAGGGGAGCTTCATCAACGGGCTCTCTACTACCGACATCGTGAGGAAGGGCATCGTCCTCGTGCCCGAGGGGAGGCAGCTCTTCCCCTACCTCACGGTCCTGGCCAACTTGAGACTCGGGGCGAGCCTCCGCAAGGACCCCCTCGACGAGGACCTCGAGGAGGTATACCGCCTCTTCCCCATCCTCCGGCAGAGGCGCAACCAGAAGGCGGGCACCTTGAGCGGGGGGGAGCAGCAGATGCTCGCCATAGGCAGGGGCCTCATGGCCACCCCGACGCTCCTCTGCATGGACGAGCCCTCCCTCGGCCTCGCGCCCATCGTCATCGAGCAGCTTGGCCAGACCATCAAGAGCATCAATGCCCGAGGGGTCACCGTGCTCCTCGTGGAGCAGAACGTCCACCTCGCCTTAGGCGTGGCCAATGCCGGCTGCGCCCTCCAGGTGGGCAGGGTGGTGCTCCAGGGGGACATCGAGACCATGAAGTCGAGCGACGTGGTAAGGAAGGCCTATCTGGGCGGATAACACCCAATTATTCGTATGTGAGGTTCAAAAGTGTCAAAAAAAACGAATTTCGAGAAGTTGATGGAGCCCGGCTTCATAGGCAGGGTACGAACGAGAAACAGGATCATAAAGACCGCCTCGGGCTACGGTCTCGCCGAGCCGGATGGAACAATAGGCGAGAGGAGCACTGCCCTTTACGAGAGAATGGCGAAAGGCGGCGTCGGCCTCATCGTCTTCGAGTTTACCACAATCGAACACCCCCGCGGCGCGCGCCGTCCGACGTCTGCTGAGGCCCGCATGGACGACGACCGATACATTGCGGGGTTCACCAAACTGACGGATGCTGTCCATAGACATGGGTGTCCCATATTTCTCCAGATCATGCACTCTGGCCCCTGGTATGTCCCGGATGAGGGACGAGAGGTCCTGGGCGACCGAGTATCCGCCTCGGCCTTGCCCGAATCGGAGTTCCGGGAGCTTGCTGAGATGCAGGCGCCGGACATGATCATGCCAAGGGAGCTGTCCGTTGCCGAGATCGAAGACCTCATCAGGAAGTTTGCAGATGCAGCAGAGCGCGGACAGCGGGCCGGGTTCGACGGTGTGGAGATCAACGGATCGCATCACCACCTTGTAAATACGTTCTTCTCTCCCATCTGGAACCGACGTCACGATGCCTACGGGTGCGACAGCCTTGAAAACAGAGCCAAGTTCATGTGCGACATAATACGCGAGGTCAAAAGACGTTGCGGCAAGGAGTACCCCGTCCTGGCTCTCTTCAACGGAGTCGAGCTTGGGCACGCCAAGGGGACGACCCTCGAGGAGGGGAGGCAGTTCGCAAGAATGCTGCAAGAGGCGGGAGCCGATGCCATCCAGGTGAGGGCCGCCGGTTATGGTTCTTTCGGCGTAAACCTCCTTCACGCCGAGCGGCTGCTTCATCCGGAGCTTCCCAGACATCTCGTTGTGAAGGAGCTCGACTGGAGCCGGAAAGGGAAGGGCTTTTCCGTCCCTCTAGGAGCGGCGATAAAGGAAATGGTATCGGTTCCCGTCTTCGTCGCGGGCAGGCTGGACCCTGAGTTGGGTGAGGAGCTCCTGAGAGAGGGCAAACTCGATTTTATCGGCATGACAAGGCGTCTCCTTGCGGATCCTGACCTTCCCAAGAAGGTGGCAGAGGGGAGAATGGAGGATATCGCACCCTGCTCGGGTTGTCTCTACTGTTGGCATGAGCGCGCATATCTGGGAAAACCCATACGGTGCCGGATCAACGCCTCTTTGGGCAGGGAGCTTGAATATGTCCTGAGACCGGCAGACAGGCGGAAGAAAGTTCTCGTTGCCGGCAGTGGGCCCGCAGGGATGGAGGCGGCGAGGGTTGCGGCCCTGAGAGGGCACGAAGTCTTGCTCTATGAGAAGGACCGCCTCGCAGGAGGCCTTATGCCTCTGGCGGCGATCATCAAGGATCTGGAGGGAGAGACCATTCTGGACACTGTCCGTTATTTCGAACGGCAGCTCAAGTCGCTCGGCGTGACTCGGATCCTTGGAAAAGAAGTTGATTCCAAGATCATTCGGGACTTCAGCCCTGACGTCGTCGTTCTGGCGACTGGAGGGATCTCTCATGTGCCCGATATACCAGGCATCGACGGGCCCAAGGTTCTCAGCGCCTCCAAGCTGCGCTCGAGCCTTCGGAAGGCGTTGAGGTCCTTGGGTGCTCGGTCTTTGGAACGGCTCACGAAACTCTGGATGCCCGTCGGGAAAAGCGTTGTCATCATCGGTGGCGGCGTCCAGGGGTGTCAGCTCGCTGAATTTCTCATAAAGCGGGGCAGGAAGGTCACCATTGTCGAAACGGCAGACAAGATAGGCGAAGGCCTGCTGGCCGAGGACCCTTTCCGCCTTCTCCCCTGGCTGAGCCAGAAGGGTGCTGCCATGCTGACAGGCGTGGCCTATGAGAAGATAACTGACGATGGTCTCGTGATACGTAACAGCGAAGGTGAGAGAGTCAGCCTTCGGGCTGATTCGATAGTCGTCGCCCTGCCGCTTGATCCGGCGCCGGACCCCGGGCCTTCCGCAAAGGCGGCGGCAGACACCTACCGGATCGGTGATTGCAGGGAGCCGGGCTTCATGCACGATGCTATCGCCGATGGCTTTCGCGTCGCGACGATAATCTGAGCGTCAGGTCGACGGCTGTGGAGTCGGAGGCGGGGAGCGGCAATCGGTATACCCTCCCGGACCCCCGTGATCTCGTAGACCTCGGTCGGGTTGTCGAACCCCTTCACCATGACGGGCCCGAGAGGTCTCACCTGGACATACCCTTCGGCCAGCCTGAGCGTGTCTCGGGTGACCAGGATGGTCCCGGGCTTGGCCATCTACTCCATCCGGGCGGCGAGATGCGTGGTCTGCCCAACGGCGGTGTAGTCCATGCGCAAGTCACTGCCGATGGAGCGCACGACTACCTCGCCCGAATTGATACCGACGCGGATCTGCACCGGCGTGCCGCCCTGGCGCTGGAGCCAGTCCGCATAAAGGCTGATCAGCCGCTCCATCCTCAGCGCGGCGTAGCAGGCACGGATCGCGTGGTCCTCGCGGGCCACAGGCGCGCCGAAGAGCGCCATGATCCCTTCGCCCATCACCTGATTCACCGTGCCTTCGTAATGATGGACTGCCTCCATCATCCGCTCTAGGACCGGATCGAGGGGTCTTTGCGCCTCCTCGGGGTCTCGGTCGGCGAGGAGCTCCATCGAACCCTTGAGGTCGGCGCATAATACGGTAACGTGCTTGCGTTCTCCTTCCAGGGCACTCCTGGAGGTGAGGATCTTCGCGGCAAGATGCTTCGGGGTGTAGGCATCGGGGGAGGCGAACCGGGGCCTGAAGGCAGCCAAGGGTTGTACGGGAGTCCCGCAGATATTGCAGAA
>CAYZAF010000001.1:0-2609 GCA_964476435.1 uncultured Syntrophaceae bacterium | reverse complement strand
ATTTTGAGTCCGGCGCGTCTGCCTGTTCCACCACTTCGGCGTTCCTATACAATAGAAGATTTCACGGCCCAAATCAAGTTCACAAAGGGAAAAACGCCCCAACCGTCTTGCAATCGCGCGCAATTCCGTATATCATTAGCTTTCTGATCATCGAGCAGAGGAATCCTTTCGCTTACTTTAGATCTCATCGCCAAAGGAGGAAGGATCATGAGAATAGTCTTGTTGGGTGCGCCTGGGGCCGGAAAGGGCACGATAGCGAAACAGTTGACGGCCCATGACGGGTCCGTGCAGATCTCGACCGGAGACATCCTGAGGGGAGCGGTAAAGGCCGGCTCGGAAATGGGGAAAAAGGCGCAGGCGTACATGGAGCGGGGAGACCTGGTGCCGGACAGTCTCATCATGGAGATCATGGAAGCCAGGCTCCAGGAGCCAGACGCAAAGAAAGGCTTCATCCTCGACGGCTTCCCCCGTACGATCCCCCAGGCAGAGGCATTGAAGACTCTCCTTAAGAAACTGGGCATCACCCTCGACACGGTCGTCGACATCGATGTCCCGAAAGACGTCATTCTCGACCGCCTTACCACGCGGAGGACGTGCTCCAATCCCGACTGCCAGGAGATTTACAACGTGAAAAGCAAGCCTGCGTCTCCGGAAGGGAAGTGCCTCAAGTGCGGCTCCCCCGTGGTCCAGCGGGCCGACGAGACAGAGGAAGCCATAACCATCAGACTGGCCACTTACAACGAAAAGACTGCCCCCCTTATAGATTTCTACAGGAAGGAAGGCCTCCTGAAGACGGTCTCCTCTTTAAGCAGCGATGAGATAGTCCGCCAGATCGTGAAGGGAATCAAGTAGAAGAGCAGCCAGAGAGGGGACGGCGCTTGCAAGAAGCTCAGTCCCCGGTACCTATCGTGATCCTCATCCACCCTCCTGTCGTGAAGCCCTCAGAGCCGCCGGCCGGTCTGGCTAGACTGTCCGGCGCCATGAAAGCCCATAGCCTGAGGCACACCCTCGTCGATGCGAGCCTCGAAGGTATGCTCTTCCTCCTCGAGCACACGCCAGTTCCCTCTCCGGACCGCTGGACTGCGAGGGCGCAGAAGCATATACAGCGTAACCTGGCCCTTCTCAGAGACCCAGCCCTTTACCGGAGCCAGGGCAGATACAGAAGAGCGGTGGCGGACATAAATCGTCTCCTTCAGGCGGCCGGAAAATCCAGGGGCCGGTTGACCCTGGCCGACTACGAAGACCAAGGACTATCCCCCCAAAAACACGAGGATCTCATGTACGCCGCCGAACACCCGGACGGAAGCGTCTTCTACCCTTACTTCAGCGCGCGTCTGCGCGGACTCATGGATGGCTGCGGGGCACGGCCAATGGTCGGCTTTTCGCTCAATTATCTGAGCCAGGCCCTCGCCACCTTTGGGATGGTCGGATTTCTGAGAAGGGAGCTCCCCGAAGCGACGATAATCCTCGGGGGAAGCCTCGTCTCGTCGTGGTCTGCCCATCCCGGTTGGAGCAATCCTTTTGAGGGGCTTGTGGATAGGATCGTTCCGGGGCCGGGTGAAGAGGTTCTCGTCTCCATGCTAGGAGAAAAGACCGATGGGAGGCCTCTGCGGCCGAGCTTCGACGGCCTCCCCCTCGATCAATACCTGTCTTGCGGAACCATCCTGCCCTACGCTGCCTCGACTGGCTGCTACTGGCGTCGATGCTCATTCTGTCCCGAAAAGGCCGAAGGCTCTCCCTACTCTCCCGTCCCGTTCGATCGCGTGACCGAAGATCTCCGGGACCTCTCGTTGCGTCACAGACCTTCCCTCATCCATCTCGTGGACAATGCCCTCAGTCCGGGGCTTTTGAGGCACATTGCGGGAAACCCGATCGATACCCCTTGGTACGGCTTTGCCCGGTTTGTTCCTGACCTTGTAGATATGGATTTCTGCAGAAGCCTCAGGGCATCAGGGTGTGTGATGCTGAAGCTCGGCCTCGAATCAGGGGACCAGCACGTACTTGACGCCCTCGAAAAAGGCATAGACCTGGAAAAGGCGGCGGGAGCCTTGAGGTCTTTGAAACGGGCGGGCATAGCAACGTACGTCTATCTGCTCTTCGGCACCCCTTGCGAGACGCACGAATCAGCGAGACGAACCCTCGAGTTCGTGGCCGGCCTTTCCCACTTCATCGATTTTCTCAACGTCGCCATCTTCAACCTGCCCATCCACTGTACCGAGGCAAGGACCCTGGAACTGAGGCCTTTCTACCATGGAGGTCTGGCCCTCTACACCGATTTCGTGCACCCCCACGGCTGGGGGAGACGCGCTGTCAGGACCTTCCTTGACAAGGAATTTCGGAAACATCCAGCCCTTCGCCCCATCCTTCTGCGCCAGCCCCCCCTCTTCACGTCGAACCACGCGCCATTCTTCTCCATGGCGCTTTCTTAAGTGCTGAAAACACGCTGTCCGGGGCACCGGACTGATGGGCCCGGGAGGATCGTCTATGCCCTGCCGACTCTCCCCTGGTCCGGCATCGCCGCAAGATAGAGCAGGGTCAGATCGAGGTGCTCTTGTCCTGCTTTCAGGACGACGTCCTGCTTTCTTGCAGATACACCCGTCAAGAACGGC